>SKNE01000272.1 GCA_007120675.1 Bacteroidales bacterium | reverse complement strand
CCTTCCCTCGGGAGCTTCCAGTTCCTTCCCTCGGGAGCTTCCAGTTCCTTCCCTCGGGAGCTTCCAGTTCCTTCCCTCGGGAGCTTCCAGTTCCTTCCCTCGGGAGCTTCCAGTTCCTTCCTTCGGGAGCTTCCAGTTCCTTGCTCCTTGGTTTTCAGAACAAGATCGCCTGGAAGTTTGTTGAATAGTAAAGGACAAACGATACGAGATGAATATGTCAACGTCATTTTACACATTGTCAGCGAGAAGCCTGCAGGGGAAGGAGATTCCCATGGAGGCATACCGGGGTAAAACCGTTCTGGTGGTGAACACCGCCAGCAAGTGCGGATTTACGCCGCAGTACGCCGGACTGGAAAAGCTTTACCAGGATTACCGTGATCGGGGACTGGTGGTGCTTGGCTTTCCCTGCAACCAATTTGGTAACCAGGAGCCTGGCGACGAACAGTCCATTGCCAGCGAATGCCTGGTGAATTATGGGGTTAGCTTTCCCATGTTTGCCAAGGTGATGGTGAACGGTCCGGATGCCCATCCCATCTTTACCTACCTCAAAAGCCGGCTCCGCGGACTGTTTGGGGGACGCATCAAATGGAATTTCACCAAGTTCCTGCTGGATGAGCGGGGTACACCGATCAAGCGCTTTGGACCGACTGTGAAACCTGAGGCCATCGATCGCTACCTGCAGAAACACGTGTTCCAGCCAAAGGCTGCATCAAAAAATTAAGGTCATTCCATGGAAACCGGCTTTCCCACCAGGTTAGAAGATATCCTGGCGCGCATCGATGCCATTGACCCCATAAGCTATGGCAAGTCACGCAACTTTATTGACGGGGACGTGACCCGTCTCTCGCCATATATTTCCCGCGGTGTGATCAGTACACGCTTTGTACTGGAGAAAGTGCTGGAAAAATCGTTGGAAAAAGGATACAAGGCGCAACAGATCGAGAAGCTTATTCAGGAGCTGGCCTGGCGTGATTTTTTTCAGCGGGTTTGGCAGTCGGATCCCACCCTGATTGACAGGGAGGTGAGACAACCGCAGTCGGAAGTGGCCCACCAGGAGGTTCCAGTGGCAATTACCAGGCATCACACCGGCATCGAAGCGGTGGATATGGGCGTGCGCGAATTGTACAACAGCGGGTATATGCATAACCACGTGCGGATGTATGTGGCTGCCCTGGCTTGTAACACAGGACGTTCCCACTGGCAGCAGCCTGCCCGTTGGATGTACTACCACTTGCTGGATGGCGACCTGGCGAGCAACAATTTCAGCTGGCAATGGGTGGCGGGTTGCTTCAGCAATAAAAAGTATGTGGCCAACCAGGAGAACATCAATACATTCTGTTACACGCGCCAGCAAGGGACTTTCCTCGATCTCTCTTACGATGACCTGGTCCACATGGACATCCCAAAAGAGCTGAAAGAGACAGAAAAGCCAGCACTCGATGTGCATTTGCCCGCTACGACACTTACCCGGATTGATGCCTTCAAGCCCGCCTTGCTATACAACTGGTACAACCTGGACCCTTTTTGGCATCGCGATGAAGATGTCCAGCGGATCCTGCTCCTGGAGCCGAACCTGTTAAGTAAATATCCCATTTCGGAGCGTTCCGTGCAATTCATGCTGGAGCTGGCCGGGAACATTGAGGGGATGAAAATTTTCACCGGTGAGTTTACCGCGCTGAAAAAACGGTTTCCGGGTAGCCGCTTCGTGTATAAAGAGCACCCCCTCAATCGTTATCAGGGCACGGAGGAACCGCGTACCTTCCTTCACGATGGAGTGACGGGCTATCATAGTAGCTTCTTCCGTTTCTGGAAAAAACTGCGACCTTTGCTATTTCAGGCCAGGTATGATTAGCCATGCCTTTTACCTGGAATGCTTGAATGACGATTAACAGGTCTTTAAGTTAAGATCAGGAATTTCGTAAGGCAAATGCCTGGTCGGTGCGGTGAGTGATTCGCTGCACATAGATCCGGCCGGGGCGCCAGCCCAACTTTGTGCCATTGATGTCCTTGTGGCATTGATTTCCCCCTTACCGCGGATCTCCCTTTACTACGAATTTCCCCTATACCACCAACCTCCCCTCTACTACGAATCTCCCCTTTACCGCGGATATCCCATTTACCATGGATCTCCCCGCCAGGAAAAAACCTCGGCTCCCAGGAGGCTGCCTTATGGAAAACGCATTCTCATCAAAAAGAAAGCCTGGTTATTATTAATCTGGATTATCTTTAAAGTCGGATTCATTCAATTAACCCAAAACAATGAGGCGACCAGCACTTATCTTTACATTGATACACCTGGGTATGGTCTCTCTTGTTGTTGGATATGAGCATATTATGATACACATTCCTTTCACAATGGATATAGATCCCATGGAGAGATTGCTCCTGGTGAATTTTGAAAATGACCCTGATACCTTGTACATTGGATTTGAACCCCAGGTCTTTGATGATCCCGTTAACGGCCAGGGGCACCTTGTGATAGGCTGGCGCAAGGATGGCCGTGTGGACCTGTACCATGAGGCGGGCCTTACACTCAATCCGGCAAAATATGACATCGCCGGGAAAGGCCTGGCCAACATGATTGAACGGGAAATGTCACATGCCTCCTTCGAGATCGATGATCGCGGTGTGCAGGCCCGCTATCAATTTTTGGATGTCCACGATCGTTTGGTGCACATCAGGATCAGCGAAAAGCATCCCCGGAAACGAAAGCCTTTTGGCTTGCTTGCCCCCATGGGGGCGGCAGCTGAAAACCCTTCTGCCATGCCGCTGGTGCTGTTGCACGATTTTTATTTCGTACGCAAAAATCGCAGCGAAATTGCAGTAACAATAAATGAGAGGGTACACCAGGTGGATAATCTGCCCATACCTATGGATTTCAAAAGGATGACTTTTATACGGTACAGTCCTGAACCGTTGATCGCAACGTTTAACCGCGCCTTTTCCGGTCTTATGCCATCCACTGAATTACCTAAAGGGGCTCAACGGTTGCAAAATAACAACCAGGACATCCTCATTGAGTGGAAACAGGAAAAAGCCTTCATCAAGCAGATCATTTTCAGCAATGATATCCACCCTGTTACGTTGCGTTTTGACAAGCCCTTTCCGCTGCCTGATTTCCTGGACAAGGGTTTCAGCCAAAAGGGAAGCTTCATCATCAGGGCCCATCCTTCCACAGGCCGGATTGCCGGCCGCTACTCCGTCGATCAAGTGGACGAACAAATCAGGATCGTCATGATCCCTGACAAAGGATGGAAGCCACGGCCAAACAAACTATCACTACGTTTTCTGTATACCGTCGCCCGGGTATTCAAGCATTGGCCCAGGACCTATGAATGGACGGCGATCGTTGAAAAAGACGGTGAGCATTTCAGGATGAATTCCGACTGGAGGAGGATCAAATGAGATTGCGCTAAGCTGTTATCACGATATGTGTACCAACTGCCTTTCAGGCCGTTAGAGAATGCTTTCCCTTATATCAACCGGCCATAAGCCTGTGTAGAAGTTGGGTTTGGGTTTATAATTGCCGCGACTGAAGGGGGTGCGGCTAACCGCAGGGTTATGAGTGTTTTGTTGTACATTCCCGGCCGCAAACCTTTGTCAAAGTGGGGTTTGGGTTTTTAATTGCCGCGACTGAAGGGGGTGCAGCTAACCGCATGGTTATGAGTGTTTTGCTATACATTCCCGGCCGCAAACCTGTGTCGAAGTGGGGTTTGGGTTAGCCATTGTCGCAATGGGGACGTTGAGTTTACTGAAACCTGGAGCATGCGGGTCCCTGGCAGGCACCACTTCCACATTCCACCTGCGTTGCCTGCTTTGCCTTTCCGGGCTTAGGCACCGGTTTCTCGGAACATTCACCCTTGCACTCAGGACAATAGGCAATGTACTTCTCGCAGGGACCAAAGATGTAATCGTGGTATTCTTTCTTTATTGCCTTTTTGTCCTCAAAAACAAGATTACAATCACGACATAAAAAGCTGGCCATTTCTATTTTCTGTTTAACGGGTTAAACGCTCTGTATGATAGGCAAAATTACATCATCAGATAGATGCTTACAAGACTTTTCTTGCACCACTGTTATTTTTTCTTGTTGGAAGCTGGAAGTTCCTTCACGGCCGGAAGCTGGAAATCCCTTCGGGAGTTTCCAGTTCCTTCGGGGGCGGAAGCTGGAAATCCCTTCGGGAGTTTCCAGTTCCGGGGCTATCAGTTCCTCTGGCCGGATGATAACGGACACATGTGACCACTTGCGGACACTGAATTGGGTCACTTGATTCGGGCTGTTTCATCTAAAATAATGACGGTAAGGCCTATAATAAGAGTGGTGTGTTTTTTGATACGAAAGTAGTTCAAAAGCTTTCCGGAAATGATAAAAAACTACCTTTTGCTGGCCTTCAGGAACATGAAGCGGCAACCCACCGTGACCTTTATCAATGTCCTGGGACTGGCAGCGGCAATGGCTGCAACCATCATTCTCACCCTCTTTGTGATACATGAACGCAGCTTTGAAGCCATGCACAAGAATGCCCCTCGAGTGTACAGGACCATCAGCCAGTTTGAGGGGCTTTTCGACTCCACCATCCCCTACACGCTAGCCCTGGCAGGCCCCAGCCTTTCGGAGAATATTCCCGAAATCGAGTCCTTTTCAAGGATTTTTCCCAGGCATACCACCCTGGAACTGGATGGCAATCATTTCATCAACACGCGCGTTTTTTATGTGGACTCCTGCTTCCATGAGATTTTCAGCTTCCCTGTCCTGGAGGGAGAACTTACGCGCTCCCTTAACAATCCCTCTAACCTGGTGCTTACCAGGACCATCGCTGAAAAGCTCTTTCCCGGCAAATCAGCCATAGGCCAGGTTGTGGAGATGGATATTTTATGGATTGACATTGAAAGGGACCAGCTGAATACCGAAAGAAGACCCTTCGTTGTGGGCGCTGTTTTGGAGGATCCACCCACCAATACGCACCTGCAATTTGAGGTGCTGGCGCCACTGCTGATCATCCCGGAAGAACAGCTGAACCAGCTGCAAAACTTTTTCGCCACCTATGTTCTCCTGAATGCTCCCCTGGACGCTGCAGTAGAAGAAAAAATATCCAGCTTTGCCACCGACAGGGTACTGGAGGTTTTTGGTGAACACTACCAGGTATCCATTCATTTGCAAAATCTGAGAGACATTCATTTCGGACAGCATCTCGACACCGACCTGAGCCCCGGGGGAAACTTCCAGAATATCCTAATAATGACAGGCCTGGCTGTATTCATTCTTACCATCGCTGTCTTTAATTTCATCAACCTGGTAACCGCCCGGTCCGACAAAAGGATCATCGAGGCGGGCATAAGGAAAGTGGCCGGCGCACAAAAGAAAAACATTGTACTCCAGTTCCTGGGGGAATCGGTGCTGACCGCCTTCATTGCACTGATAGTTTCGCTGATCCTGGTGGAGATATTTCTGCCCCCGTTTTCTTCTTTGCTGGAGCGGGACCTGGCACTGTACGACTTTTTTGGTTTTTCTTTAATCCTTTCCTTGATTCTACTGGCGGTGCTTGTTGGGGTGATAGCCGGTCTGTATCCCGCGATGAATTTTGCAGGCCACCAGCCCGCCGCTATACTAAAAGGCCAAATTCATCGGGGACGAAAGGCTCCCTTCCTGCGCATCTTCCTGGTTGTCTCACAATTTATCATTGTGGTATTTCTTATCACCTTTCTATGGGTAGTCAATGATCAGATCCGTTTCATGAAGCATGATGATCTTGGCTTTGACAGGGAAAATGTGTTGTTATTCAGACAGTTAACTCCTGGTGTACAGTCATCCTACCAGGCACTGAAACATGACCTGCTGCAGCTCCCCGAAGTATCGGCGGTGACCGCTTCCCAGGCTGTGCCCGGTTTTGGGGGAAGCGGCCAGTTCTTCCGTCTGCGCGGCCAACACCCCAGCGAAGCTATCCCCATCATTTATTTTGCCACCATCGACGATTTCATTGACTTTTATGACATCCGCCTCCTGGAAGGACGCTGGCTCGACGAAAGAATACAAACAGATAACTATGAGTATGTTGTCAATATGGAAACTGTGCGCCGGCTGGGCCTGGAAGATCCCATTGGCGCAGATGTGTCCTTATGGGAATACCATGGAAAAATCATTGGCGTGGTGGAGGACTTTCACTATCAGAGCCTGCATGAACCCATCGGGGCCCTTGTTTTTAACCGGTACTTCGACGAGATCAGGATTGTCTCCGTAAAAGTCAACAGTAACAACTTGCCAGCAGCCAGAGAGAGGATTGAAGACGTTTTCATGAAAACGGATCACGCTTACGGGATGAACAGCATCTGGCTTGATGATCTCTATTCCTACTCCTATCAATTCGAAGAGAGAAGCTTCAAAATCATCCTGTATGCTTCATTAATAGCAATCATCATCGCCCTGCTGGGCTTATTCGGCTTATCGAGCTACATGGTACAATCCCGCAGCAGGGAGGTGAGCCTCAGAAAGGTTCTCGGCGCATCACTCCGACAGATCATGACGGTGTTTTTCAAGGTCATACTAAAATGGGTCCTGATAGCCATTGTTATTGCATGGCCCCTGGCATGGCTTGTGGCAGACCGTTGGCTTGATAATTTCGCTTACCAGATCGAGCTAAGCCCCTTATTTTTCCTGGCCTCAGCCACGGTTACCCTGGGGATTGCCTCACTGACGATTGTTTACCAGGTTTTTACCGCTGCGCGTAGGTCGCCGGTTGAGGGGTGGAGGAGGTAGTTAGGGTTGTCGGAAGTTGGAAGTTGGAAGTTGCTTCGTTGCCGGAAGCTGGAAGTCCCTTCGGGAGCTTCCAGTTCCTCGGCGAGCGGAAGCTGGAAGTCCCTTCGGGAGCTTCCAGTTCCTTGGGGACCGGGAGCTTCCAGTTCCTTGGGGACCGGGAGCTTCCAGTTCCTTGGGGGAGTGTTTGTCGCGGAACTAGCGCAGGAGGATGATGGTTTGACTTTCCGAGAGAT
>SKNE01000198.1 GCA_007120675.1 Bacteroidales bacterium | reverse complement strand
CGCTGATGTCGAAGAAGCCGGGGGCGATCGAGACGGCGTCGACCGGGCCACTTGAGCCGGCGATGCTCCCGCAGACGACGATGGCATGGGCTCCTCCTCCAAGCTTTGCGATGGGATAATCGGAACAACCATCGGCCAATATTATAATGTACTTCATAGACGCTGATTTTTTTTTCCTGTATACTATGGTTCCAGTGGGGATTTTAGCATTGGGTAACGGCCTGCAATACCTGGCGCAGGCTAGCTTGTTTTCAGCAGATAATCCCTGAAATCCCCGTACTTATGCTCCATGAGTGAATAGTTCTCCTTTTGCTCTTCCAGGCCTTTCAGGCTGGGAGGCAGTGCTGGGTCGAAACCCAGGATCTCCCGGATCTGCTCGGGAAATTTGGCCGGATGGGCTGTTTCCAGCACCACATAGAGGTGATCCGCATGGTCTCCGCAGGCGTTCAGGGTGTCTGTCAAGCCAGCCCATCCCACGGCCCCATGGGGCTCCAGCAGCAGCTTGTGGGTCTTCCATGCCTCAGCGATGGTGGCTTTCGTCCGATCATCGGTGACCGAAAAAGAACGCAGGTCCCTGCGCATGGCCTCCATGTCTGCTGCCTTATGAATGTGGCCTGTCTCGTCCATCATTCCCCCGTAAAGGGCAACGAGCCGTGCCAGGTTGCTGGGATGTCCCACATTCATGGCGCTGGACAGACAATTCCTGGATGGCTCGATCTTTTCATAGGCACCTGTTTGAAGGAAGGCAGGAAACTCATCGTTCTCATTGACTGCGATCACCATGTTATGCACCGGCAGCCCCATGCGCCAGGCAATCATCCCCCCCATCATATCGCCAAAATTCCCGGAAGGAACCACGAAGGTAGCCTGCTCATCCGCCTCTTTACGCAATTGCGACCAGGCATAAAAGTAATAAACTGCCTGGGGCAGGAGGCGGCCGATGTTGATGGAATTGGCAGAGCTAAGGTTCAGGTGCTCCAGTTCAGGATCGGCAAAGGCCCGCTTTACCATGGCCTGGCAGTCGTCAAACTTGCCATCGATGGCCACCACATCCACATTCTTGCCCAGTGTGGTCATCTGTTTGCGCTGCCTGGAGGTCACTTCTGTTTCCGGGAAGAGGATCAGCACCCGGATGTTGTCCAGTCCGTAGAATGCATTGGCAATGGCGCTGCCCGTGTCGCCCGAAGTAGCCGTTAATATAAAGAGCTCCCGCTCTTCCTGCTCCAGGAAGTAGTTCATCAGTCGTCCCATCATCCTGGCCGCAAAATCCTTGAAGGATGCCGTGGGTCCCTGGTCGAGCCGCATCACATATTTTCGGTCAAGCACATGCTCCAGGGGAACAGGGTAATCGTAGGCATCTTCCACCAGTGTGCGCAGTGAGTGGGCAGGTACCTCCTCCTTCAGGAATGCCGACAAAACACTGTAGGCTATTTCCGGATAGGTCATGGATGCAAAAGCCTTCAGCTCGCCATCGGTGAGCGCCGGGATGCGGGAGGGCATGTAAAGGCCCTTATCCGGGGCCTGGCCTTTGAGCAAGGCATCGCGAAAAGATACGGAAGGCGCCTTCAGGTTGGTGGAATAATAGGTGATCGCTTCCATAAAGGTATTGTTTTATGCTTTAGACTGAAAACGTACCGGCAAGTGTAACGTAAAAGCGGCCACAAGCCGTGTTTAATGTGTAAAGGATGGCATTTACCCTATCCTGGCTGAAGAGGCACCGCCGGCTGAATACTCCGGGAAAGTCATGGTGACCTTCTTTCCATCCAGCACCGACAAGGCCTGGTCCAGGTCCGCCATGATGTCGTCCGGATGCTCCATTCCCACACAGAGGCGCACCAGGTTGGGTGGGATGTTGGCCTGTTTCCTTGCCTCTTCGCCCTGCTGTGAGTGGGTGGATATGGCCGGGATGGTAGCCACTGATTTGATGCGGCCCAGGTCTGTGGCACGCCAGATCCGCTGCATGGCATCGAAGACATCCCTGGTTTTTTGTGCGCCACCTTTGACGCGGAAGGACATCAGGTGACCATAGCGGTTCACCGGGGAGCCGTATTGGGCATCATGCTCGGCATCCACCAGGTACATGTAGTCACTGGCCAGCTGATGCAGGTTGTGCTCCTCCAGTCCCAGGTAGTCCACCCCCTCGATATGCTTGTGATCCTTCAGGTAGTTGGCAAGCTGCATCGTACTGCGGCTGGTGATATCCATTCGGTGCCTTATGCTGCGGATATCGTTCAGGGCCATTATGGCATTCATGGGAGAAAGGTTGGGGCCATTATCGCGATTGGGCAGCTTCTTCAAGTAGGCACAGAAGTCGGCTTTCATTTCCGGGTTGTCGATGTTACTGGTAAGATTCTTGCGGGCAATCACGGCCCCGGCAATGCCAAATCCACTGGTAAACAACGACTTGGTAACAGACTGAACCACGATATCCGCACCGTATTCCAGTGGGCGCAAAAGGGCAGGCGTTGCCACGGTGGAGTCGAATATGGCCGGAATGCCATACTTATGGGCCAGGTCCACTATTTTTTTCACATCAAAGAAGGCCTGGGACGGATTGCTGGGCATTTCACCATAGAGGAAACGCGTGTTTTCATCGATTTTGGATTCCCATTCCGACATATCATTGCTGTTGATGATACGCCGCCACTCAATGTTCCGCTCCTGCTCCTTGCGAATGGCAAACTGCTGGAAGGTTCCCCCATAAACCTGGCAGGTGGCCACAAAGTTCATGGGTGCATTGGGTCGTTTGGGGTCCTCCACAAGAAACTGGTCGCTGGCACTCTGGATGGCCGCCATTCCGGAAGCAGTGGCTATACAGGAAGCATCCACATCGCTGCCATAGGATTCCAGCAGGGCAAGCACTCCCTCCATGTAATAGATGCTGGGATTGGCAATGCGTGCATAGCACCAGGTGGGAATCTGATAACCCAGGCCCGCCTCCATCTCATCGGAGTCACGATATGCTTGGGATGTAGACATATAGATTGGTTCTACGATGGAGCCCTGGTTGAAGTCGAGGGCCTCCTGCATGGAATAGATGCCGTGCACTGCAATGGTGTCGAAACGGCATTTCTTCATCTTCTGAATGTGCTCTGCGTGCCACTGTAAAGCCCTGGCAGCAGCCTGCTTGTAGTAATCAACTCCTTTGGATGCCATAGTTTATTGTTTTTATGAAGTGAGGAATAATGGTTCAGCAGGTAAAAGTAATAAAAACATTAAGAATGAAAGGGTACGGAAAATGATCTTGACTGCCTGGTAAAACATATATTGCCTAACTTTGTTATGTGTAATGAAACCCCTGAAAGCCCGAACCATGCGTTTAAACATTCAAACCATTTCTTTGATAAAAATTTATCGATTTTTCCTGATTTTCAGCCTCATTTTTTTGGCTGCCTGCAGTTCTGACGATAATGTATTCACCGTACCCTCCGATGAAGTTGAAGAGAGCTACGAAGTCCACTTCATCGACATTGGACAGGGAGACGCCATTTATGTGAGCACCCCGGAGAAAAACCTGCTGGTGGATGGCGGCATGCGAAACACGGGAGTGGTCGAATACCTCCTGGAGCTCGATGTGGAGCATATCGACTATGTGATTGGGACCCATCCCCATGCAGACCACATTGGCGGACTGATCGGGGTTTTTCATAACTTCACCGTGGGAGAGGTACTTGACCCTGGCGTTGTTCATACCACCAACACCTTCAACGAGTACATGGCCACCATAGATCTTTACAACATCCCCTTTACCGTCGGACGAAAGGGGATGAATTATGATTTGTCCGAAAACGCCTACTTTGAGTTGCTGCACCCGGTTAGTCCCAGCAGTAACCACCTGAACAACGCCTCCATCGTGGCCCGCGTTCACCTGGGCGAAATCCGCGTTTTGCTTACAGGTGACCTGGAGAAGGAAGGTGAGGCGGATGTGCTCAAGCATCCGGATTTGCTCGGCAGCCATGTGCTGAAGGTGGGGCATCACGGCAGCAACACCAGTTCCACCATGCCTTTCCTGCTGGCCGTTGATCCGGAAGTCAGCGTGATCCAGCTGGGCGAAGGCAATCCTTACGGACACCCCCACGGCCCAGTACTTCAGCGCCTTTCGGAAATCGGAACGGCTGTCTACCGCAACGACCTGCACGGTAGCATCCTGTTGGAGACGGATGGCGAGACCTACACGATCTCTTTCCGTTAAAGCTTGATCCCAATAGATTTTTATCTTATTTTTGCTGTTACCGACCCGCTGAAGAACCAGGTCTAAACAGCACGCCATGAAAGCCGTCATTGACAGGATTGAGGGCCAGACAGCCCTTGTTCTTTTTGAAGAGCAGGGAGTTGAGTTGCCCGTTCCCCTGTCAGTCCTTCCCAGCGGTGTTCGTGAGGGAAGCTGGCTGGACGTGCATTTTACCCTCAATGCCCCCCTTACCTCTGAAATGTACCAAAAGAACAAATCCCTCCTGGAAAAGCTGATCAAAAAGGGCAGGCAAAAGTAAGGCCTGTCAAAACAATGCACCAAAACAACCAAAACAAGCAATGATGAACAAGCAGCCAGCATGGAAGGGCATACTGCTTTGGGTGGCCCTTCTTCTGATCATTTTATTGGGATTCCGCCTAAGCAGGCCACCGGCCGCAGTACCTGCTGACGCCCCGGCAGAGGTGTTCTCAGCCAAACGGGCAGCCGCTCACCTGCCTCATATCGCCTCGGTTCCCAACCCCATTGGGAGCAAGGCCAACCTGGAGGTGCGTCAATACATCGTGGATCAGCTTATTCAGCTGGGATTGGAACCTGAGCTCCATCTCACGGAAATATTCTATGCACAACGGGCCGCTTCCCTGGGGAACGTGCTGGCCAGGATAGCCGGTACAGGGGACGGCCAGGCCATCCTGTTCATGGGGCACTACGATACGGTGACCGTTGCACCTGGCGCATCCGACAACGGAGCGGCGGTGATCACCATGCTGGAAGTGATCCGGATGCTCCAGCATCACCCACCCCTGGAAAACGACTTGATTTTCTTTTTTCCGGATGGGGAGGAATACGGACTCCTGGGAGCACAGGCCTTCATGGCTGAGCACCCCTGGGTGGAAGATGTGGTGATGGTGGTAAACCTGGAGGCCATGGGCACCAGTGGTCAGAGCCTTTTGTTTGAAACAGGGGCCAATAACCTGGAAGCCATTAGAAGCTTTTCCAGGGCAGTCCCCTACCCTGCGGGCAATTCCCTCAGCGTGGAAGTTTACAACCGCATGCCCAACGCAACGGATTATGATGTATTCAAGCGCCGTGGTTACCAGGGACTCAATTTCGCCTACATCGGCAGCAGCTACAACTACCACACGGCCGGCGACAACATAGAGAACACCTGCCTTCGTTCAGTGCAGCATCACGGAGAACATGCAGCAGCACTGGCGCTATACCTGGGCAATGCAAATCCTGATTTTTCAGCCAGCCAGGACGCAGTCTATTTCAACACCATCGGCTACGGCTTTGCCTGGTACCCTTACAGCTGGACAGCTTACACAGGGATCCTGGCCTTCCTGGCAGTGCTGTTTGTACTGATTATTGGGCTATACAGGCAAATGATCCGTCCCCTGCACCTGCTGCTTGCCTTTCTGGCCATACTGATCAAGCTGGTGATGCTCTACTATAGCTTTGATGCCCTGTACCATATCATCAGGGACCACATGGGCGCGGACAATGTCCGTCTGCTTCAATACAATCAAACAGGCGTTCTGCTGGCCTTTGCCCTGTTGGCTGCGGCCATTTCTTTCTTATGGTACCGCCTGCTGCTGCGTGGATTCAGCGCCTGGGAGCTGGGCTATTTCTGGAGCACCCCCATCATCCTGATGGCCTGGGGTGGTACACTCTCCGTGACCAGGGTGCTGG
The DNA here is from genome assembly GCA_007120675.1 of Bacteroidales bacterium. Taxonomy (GTDB): domain Bacteria; phylum Bacteroidota; class Bacteroidia; order Bacteroidales; family UBA7960; genus PUPG01. The sequence continues at coordinate 1,132 of SKNE01000198.1, read as the reverse complement.
TGAGCCTCGGTCTCTGGCTTTGGATGTATCTTTTGCACCGGAAACCCATCCGGTGGCCAGGCCTTTCAGCGGGGGCCATCAGCATTTGGGCCCTGTTGGCGGTGGGAACATCCTTTTACCTGCCCGGGGGAAGCTATCTGTTCACCTGGCCCCTGCTATTGATCCTCATCCCACTGGCCTACCATTTTTCTGGAAGGCTCAACCCAGGTCAGGGCTGGGTCAGTATGCTTCTTTTGACCCTCTTTGCCCTACCCCTCCTTACCTGGTTCAGCCAATTGCTTCACCTACTCACCCTGGCCATGGGCCCGGCAATCATTGCCACGGCGATGATCGTGGCCGGGCTGGCTTTGTCGCTGCTAGCGCCACATATCTGGCTGGCTACAAGGAATAGGGCCTGGATCATCACTTCTGCCCTTGCCATCGCAGGATTGGTGGCATTGGGGGTGTACGGCATCTGGCCCGGCTACAACGAATACCACAGAAAAGCGAACCATGTCGTATATGCCATCGATGGCCACGATGGAAAAGCTTACTGGTTCAGCTTTTCTGATGATGTGGATGAATGGACCAGCCAGTTCCTCACAAAAGAGCCAGACAGCATTCCACTGCAAGCCTTCTATCCTTACACTGCAAGCGTGGCATGGGGTGCGCCCGCACCGATGGCTAAGGTCACTCCACCCGATATCAGGGTGGTAACCGATACCGTGATACAAGACGAAAGGATGCTCAAGCTCAGGGTGAATTCATTCAGCGAGGCAGACCAGCTGTTTTTTCATTTTAAAAGCGGTGAAGACCCTTTGTCTATCGATGTGGGCGGATCGGGCCGCCGAAGTTTACCGGAAAGGGGCAGCAGCGGATGGTACTGGTTTTTTTACCTGGCCCCGCCAGAGGAGGGAATCCTGATGAGCTTGTACGGTGAAGCCGGACAGGAGATCCTGCTTCACCTGAATGAAGTGGATCATTCCGGCATCCCCGCCGGCATCCTGGAATATAAGCCCCGCCCACCCCATATGATGCCAGCCGGCGACCGGAGCATGGTCAGTCATCGCTTTTCATTCTGATGCCAGACCCTGTTTTCCTTGCGGCATTTAGTGCGTTTATTATCCTTTGGTGTTCCATTGCACCAGGCCTT
>SKNE01000042.1 GCA_007120675.1 Bacteroidales bacterium | reverse complement strand
CCTCCCTGCCAACTGCCCAGCGGCAGGAAACGGCAGGGCGGTCATCCTTCCCCAGTTGGTGCTTCCAGGTATTGAATGGCCTTGCCCGTGGCAAGGGCGTAGCGGATCTCGTCCCGGGTGCTGCTGCCGATGTATCCATCCACATTGATCACAAAGATCTCATCGGCCAGGTCGATCTTCCGTTTGTGCATGTCATCCAGCATGGCTTTTGTCTTCTCATCCATGGCCTCCACATCGCCCGAATGGCCAAACAGTCCCACACTGATCACAATGTGCCCCTCCAGGCTAAGGCGCTTTTGCGCCTCCATGAAGGCCTCCTTAAAGCGCGTGCTGCCGCATAAGGTGATGATCTTGTATCCACCAATCATAATGCAAATGTATATGATTTTTTTTCAGGCGAAATTACACGCCGTGATCCGCGCAATGACCATCAGATGCAAGCATTGAGGCACTAAGGCCTGAATGGGTTTCCCGGTAAAAGCCCCTGGGTCCGTGATCTCTAGCCAATGGTACAAGCATACCGCTCAGCGTGAAGCAGGTCGGTCCATTTAAGAAATTTTTCTGTATTAACCAAATATTTTTAAAAAAAACAATTTTTTTTCGGGAATATGCGGCTTCACCATTTTTATGTATTTTTCGCATCGAAACATCACAATTGATCTGCCCCATGCGCATACAACGAATCAATCATCCCAAGAACACCGACACGGTGAAGGACCAACCGGACCTCAGCCTGATGGAAGGGCTGCTGCAGCAGTATAAGAACAAAAAAGGCAACCTCATTCCGCTGCTCCAGGGCACGCAGGACATCTACGGCTACCTGCCCAGGGAGGCCTTTTACCGCATTCATGAGGTAACGGGACTGGCTCTCAATGAGATGTATGGAGTGGCCACATTCTACGCCCAGTTCCGCCTCGTCCCCGCAGGAAAGCACATTGTAAAGATGTGCCACGGGACCGCCTGCCATGTCCAAAGCGTTACCGCCATCACCGACGAGATACTGGACACCCTCCAGATCAAAGACGGTGAGACAACCTCCGACGGCCTATTCACCGTGGAGACGGTAGCCTGCCTGGGTTGCTGCTCACTGGCGCCGGTGATGATGATCGGAGATGAAACCTACGGCAAGCTCACCCCAAAGCAGGCAGTCAAAATCATCCGTGAAATACGAAGAAGTGAAAACAATTAAGTCCATCATATCATGACAAAAACCAAAGTTATTGTGGGACTGGGAAGCTGCGGCATCGCTGCGGGGGCCTCAAAAACCTTCAGGGAGTTTCAACGCATCATCGATAGCGATAAGCTGGACATTGAACTCAAGAAAACCAGCTGTGTCGGGATGTGCTACAAGGAGCCCCTGGTGGAGGTGATCGATGACACGGGGCGCTACCTTTACGGTGAAGTGGACATCCCAAGGGTGGATGAGATCATCGACAAGCACATCAGGAAATTCACCCCCATCGCAGACTACATCGTGCAGTCCGACAAAATCAAGGCGGCAGACCAGGCCTTTTTCGACGGACAGGTCAAGATCAGCTTGCGCAACTGCGGCCACATCGATCCGGAGTCCATCGAAGAATACGAAGAAAGGGACGGCTACCAGGCCATACGCAAAATCGCCGACAGCCACATGGATCCCGACAAGGTGATACAGGCCGTGCTGGACTCTGGCCTCAGGGGCCGCGGCGGCGGTGGGTTCCCCACGGGAATGAAATGGAAGTTTGCCCGCAACAACCAGTCGGAACGCAAGTACGTCATATGCAATGCCGACGAAGGGGACCCCGGGGCCTTCATGGACCGGTCCATATTGGAAGGAGACCCCCACGGTGTGCTGGAAGGGATGATCATATGCGGTTTTGCCATCGGGGCCAGTGAAGGATATATCTACTGCCGGGCCGAATACCCGCTGGCCATTAAGCGCCTGAACATCGCCATCCGGCAGGCAAGGGAGAAGGGATACCTTGGCAAAGACGTCTTTGGCATCAGCGGATTCGACTTCGACATCATCATCAAGGAAGGCGCCGGCGCCTTTGTTTGCGGCGAGGAAACAGCCCTGATCGCCTCCATAGAAGGGGCAAGGGGCATGCCGCGGCGACGCCCCCCCTTCCCCGCCGAGTCAGGCCTTTGCAAGAGCCCTACCAACATCAACAATGTGGAAACCTTCATCAACATTCCCTGGATCATTTACCACGGACCAGCGGCATATGCCCAATACGGGACGGAAAAAAGCAAGGGGACAAAGGTTTTTGCCCTCACCGGTAAGATTCGCCACGGGGGACTGGTTGAGGTGCCCATGGGCATTTCCATCAAGGATGTGATCCATAAGCTGGGTGGCGGCATAGTGGACGACAAGAAGTTTAAGGCAGTACAGCTGGGGGGACCATCCGGCGGGTGTATCCCCGAACACCTGGGGCATACCCAGGTGGATTATGACTCCGTCAACGCCACCGGGGCCATCATGGGCTCGGGTGGACTGGTGGTCATGGACGAGTCCACCTGCGTGGTGGACATCGCCAGGTTCTTCCTGGATTTTACACAGAAGGAGAGCTGCGGCAAATGCACCTTCTGCCGCCTGGGTACCAAAAGGATGCTGGAGATACTCACCCGCATCACCGAAGGTGAAGGAAAAGAGGGCGATATCGAGATGCTGGAAGACCTGGCGGAAACCATCAAAGACAGCTCCCTCTGCGGCCTGGGACAAACCGCTCCCAACCCCGTGCTGACAACCATCAAGTATTTCCGCGATGAGTATGAGGCACACATCAGGGACAAAAAATGTCCCGCCATCAGCTGTAAAAAGCTGCTGACATACACGGTGATTGATGAAAACTGCACCGGGTGCATGGCCTGCATCAAAGGTTGCCCCGTGGACGCCATCGAAGGGGAAAAGAAACAGGTGCATAAAATCATCCAGGACCTGTGCATTCAATGCGGGGTGTGCTTTACCCGCTGCAAATTTGAAGCCATCAAAGTATCGTGAGGACCTGCCACGGCAGTGGCAGCCAGTCCCCTTAACAATCATCCATACCAAACAGAAACAGCCCAGTTAAAATGAGTAAACTGAACATCATCATAAACGGCAGAATCGTCCAGGGCCTCAGGGGTGAAAGCATCCTTGAACTGACCCGGCGACTGGACATCCACATCCCCACCCTGTGCCACGATGAGCGCCTGGAACCCTTTTCATCCTGCTACCTGTGCGTGGTCGAGGTGGATGGCATGCGCGGACTGCAACCTGCCTGCTCAACCAGGATCACCGAAGGCATGCGCATCGAAACAGATAACGACCGCGTGCACAAAAGCCGGAAATTTTCCCTTGAGCTGCTGGTAAGCAACCACTACGCCGACTGTGCACCCCCCTGCCGCGAGGAGTGTCCAGCCGGGGTGGACGTGCAAGGATACATCTCCATGATCAGCAAAGGGAAACACCGCGAAGCGGTTGAACTGATCAAGGAAACCAACCCCCTGCCAGCCATATGCGGCCGGGTCTGCGTGCGACCCTGCGAACTGGTCTGCCGCCGAAACCTGCTGGAAGATATCGGGGTGGGGATAGACTACCTGAAACGGTATACATCCGATATCGACATGTTTTCCGAAGACCGCTTCATGCCCAGTGTGAAACCGCCCACGGGGAAGAAAGTGGCCATCATCGGGGCAGGGCCCGGTGGACTCACCGCTGCCTACTTCCTGGCCAAAGAGGGACACCATGCAGAGATCTTTGAGGCAAGCCCCCACGCCGGCGGCATGCTCCGTTATGGCATCCCCCCCTACAGGCTGCCCAACGACGTGATAGAAAAGGAGATCGAAGGGATCACCGGACTGGGTGTTCAGATCCACTACAACAAACGGCTGGGCGACAACCTGAGCTATAAGGAGCTGAAGCAGGACTTTGATGCCACCATCCTGGCCATCGGCTCCCAGAAAGGGACCGGCATAGGCTGTGAAAATGACGATGCCGAAAACATCTTCAGCGGGATCGACTTCCTGCGTAACATGGAGATGAGCGGACAGAAATACGATTTCACCGGTAAGAAAGTGGCGGTGATCGGTGGCGGCAACACCGCCATGGATTGTTGCAGAACCGCCAAGCGCTGCGGTGCCGAAGAGGTGACGGTGATTTACAGGCGGACCGAAAAGGAGATGCCCGCCAACCCCATAGAGATCCACGAATCGAAGCTGGAAGGGATCAACTACCTGTTCCTCACCGCACCGGCCAGGGTGAACAAAGATGCAGATGGTAAGCTGGAGTCCCTCACATGCATCCGCATGGAGCTGGGTGAGCCAGATGCCTCCGGACGCCGCAGACCCGTAAAAATTGAAGGCTCGGAGTTCGATGTGCAGCTGGACTACATACTCGCCGCCATCGGCCAGAAAACCGTGGTCAACTTCATGGATAACATCAGCGAGCACGCCGGACAACCACTCAAGCTGAACCGCTGGGGGGACATCGACGCAGACCGCAACAGCCTGCAAACCTCCATCGAGAATGTGTTTGCCTGCGGCGACGGTGTCACCGGACCCGCCACCCTCATCGAAGCCATCGCCCAGGGGAAGGTGGCCGCACAAAGCTGCGACAAATGGTTGCGCGGAGAGGCAGTCAGTCCGCCACCCAAAGAGTTCCTCAGCAAGAAAGACCACTTCGAGCAACAGGACAAATCCGATTACAACGGCTACTTTGTAAACCAGTCAAGGGAAGAGATGCCCACACTGGACCCGGCCGTGAGGGACAATTTCGACGAGGTGGAACTGGGCTACGCCGACAGGCAGGCCGTCAACGAAACAAAGCGCTGCATCGAGTGCGGATGCTCAGAACTGCACAGCTGCGACCTAAAAAAATATGCCAATGACTACCAGGCTGAGCAACAACGTTTTGGAGGCGACTACAAAAAGTATGAGGTGGACTTCCGCCACCCGCTGGTGGAGATCGACAGCAACAAGTGCATCCTGTGCTCCCGCTGCATACGTATCTGCTCCGAAGTGAACGGGGCCAGTGCCCTGGGACTGGTAAACAGGGGCTTCGAGACCTATGTGGCGCCCAGCATGGACGGACGGCTGCAAGACACCCTGTGTGAATCGTGCGGACTGTGCATCGACACCTGCCCCACCGGCGCCATCACTGAAAATGTACCCTTCAAGACCATGCCGGTGAAGATGGAGTACGTAAGCACCATCTGCAATTACTGCTCGGTGGGCTGCCACATCAAGCTGCACCATAAAAGCGGATTCGTGGGCAGGGTTACAGGCGAAAAGGGACTGGTGAACAAGGATGGCTCCATATGCAGGTACGCCAAGTTTGGCTACCACTACCTGAACGATCCCAATCGCATTACCACCCCCATGAAGAAAGTGGACGGAGAATTTCTGCCCATATCCTTCCAGGAAGCCTACGACTTGATCCGGGAGAAAATGGAGGGGGAAGAAACGGAGAAGATGGCATTTTACACGGGGGCGCGACTCACCAATGAGGAGATCTACCTGGTGCAGAAGCTGGCCCGGGCCGGAGTGGGAACCAACAACGTGAGCAGCTTCCATTATATGGACCGCGGCTCCGGATACCTTGAAAACAGTCGCCACAGCGTGGCCATGGATCAGCTGCACATGGCGGGCAGGATTTACGTGCTGGACAGTGAGATCAATGAAGAAAATGCCGTGCCGGGCTATTACGCCTACAACAGCCACGTAAGAAAAGGGGTGCCCATCCACCTGATCACCAGCCGGGGAAATAGCTCCATGGCCCATAAGGCCACCGGCATAACCTCCATCAACTCGGCCTATCATTTTGTGAAGGCGGGCATCCACTACATACTGCACAACCAGCTGGAAAACCGGGTGTATATCGATGACCATTGCACCGGGTTCGACGCCTACAGGGAGAAGGTGCTGTCCGAAGACTTTGATCAGCTGACAGCGCAGGCAGGCTGCACCCCCGGTGAGATAGCTCAGTTTGCCGAGGGGTTCAACCGCGAAATGCATGCGGTGATCATGGCCTCCGAAAAGAACCTCTCTGCCAACACCTGCCACGAGCTGCATAACCTCTGCCTGATCACGGGCAAGTCAGGCAAGACAGCCAACGGCCTGCTGATCCTCAAGGAAAAAAACAACGCCCAGGGCTTGTTCGACATGGGTGCCTGCGCTGCCATCGCCCCCGGCGGAGGCAGCATGACGGACCCGGAAAGGCGTGAAAAACTGCTGGAGCTCTGGCAGTGTAAAACCTTGCCGGAAGAGATAAACCAGGAACAATGGCAGCTGCTGAAGGAGGGTGCCATACGCCAGGCATTCATTTTTGGTGAAGACCCCCTTGGGTGCGCCATAAACAAAGAAGAGATGCGTGGGGTGCTGGACAAGCTGGACTTTCTCGTGGTGCAGGACCTGTTCATGACAGAGAGCGCACGGATGGCCGACCTGGTCATGCCAGCCTCCCTGCACACAGAGATGGGTGGCAGCTTTACCAATACCCAGCAGTTCATTCAGTCGTTCGATGAAGTGATGGCCGCACGGCAGTCCGACTCCTCCTTCAGGCAGCTCATCGCCCTGCATGAGGCCTTCGGACTGAAGGCTGACTATGAGTCGCCAGCGGATGTCATGCTTGAAGTGGCCTCCCTAATGGACAAGGAGGTGGCCCAAAACAGCACAAGGGCCCTCCACCATACCTCGTCAGACAATCCCGCCAGGCGCTTTGAATACGCCTGCGACAACCTGGTAAAGCGTTTTGAAGACAAATGGAAGGAATTATTCACCCCATAAAAAGGCCCTGACATGCAATCATTTGAATCAATCAACGAGGTGCTCGACTTCGCCATGCAATCTGAACAGGAAGCGGTTGATTTCTATACCGCACTGGCTGCAAAGATGCAGAATGAGGAGATGAAAGAAGTTTTTCTCCAGTTTGCCCGCGAAGAGGTGGGACACAAAGCCAGGCTGCAGAAAATCAAGGATGAGGGACTCTTCGACATGGAGATTGAAAAGGTGCGTGACCTGAAAATATCCGACTATGTGGTACGCACCAAGGCGACTGCCGACATGGAGTACCGCGACGCCCTGGTGCTGGCCATGAAGCGGGAAAAAGCAGCATTCAGGCTGTACACAAAGCTCTCGGAAAGTACAGACCATCCGGAGCTGAAAAAGGCATTCCAGGCACTGGCAGTGGAAGAGTCAAAGCACAAATTGCGCTTTGAGCTGGAGTATGACGACTACGTCATGCGCGAAAACTAGGTCACCGGTCACTGGGCCGAAAACCCCTTGCCGTCAGCGCTATATCTTCACAAACACAACGCGGTGCGTATGTCCGCCCGATATCACCTGCAGAACGTATGAACCGGGCTTCAGGTCTGAAACATCGAGACGTAGTCCGGCCTCACTGTCCTGGATCTGCCGGTGATGCAGCAGCTGTCCCGAAGCACTCATGATCCGCAGCTCGCGGGGATTCACCCCATCCAGCTCTATGTGCAGGTGGTCCGCAACCGGGTTGGGATAGACGCGCAACGACCCCCCTGTTAACAGCTCATCAATGGATGTCTCCCCCTCTATGGGCAATATGACGGCCACCACCAGGTCATGGTCCGTAACGGTGAAGTAGCCCTCCACCGAATGGTCGTCCTTCATCACAGCGTAGGCATAGCCACCCTGGCTCAGCGAGAAGCTGTAATCTCCGGGCTCATTGTCCTGCCCATCCACCCAAACCTGCGCACCATCCACATGCCCCCCCTCCAGGTCGAGTACTTCAAACTCCACCATGTATTCAGGGATAACCAGGTCCAGGTCCAGGATGTAGTCCTGGTCCACACAGCCACTGCCCACGGTCAGGCTGACCACATATTGTCCCCCCTCACTGTATACATGAAAGGGGTTTTCCTCCTCAGAGCTGCTCCCGTCGCCAAAGTCCCAGTGAAAGGTGGTGGCGTTCTCCGCGTGGGCATAAAAGGCCACCTCACGGTCCAGCACCATGTATTGGGGGTCTGCTGTGGGCTGCGACGCCAAATCCTCCACCATGGCCAGGTCGTCGATATAGATGAAGTAGCGGCCCGAGGTGCCACCATCTGTGTGCCATCCAAAATAGTACACCCCGCTTTCCTCCACGGTAAACTGCTGTGATGCGTGCTGGTAGGAATTGCTGCTGAACTCGGGAAGGTTGATCAGCAGCTCATCCATGGCGGATGGATCCTGGGCCGTACCCATGTGTAAACGCAGGTTCTCGGTGGAAAAATGGGATCGGTAGAAAAAGCTGATATCGTAACAGATCCCCTCCTCCAGGTAAAAACACTCACTGAAGAGCCAGTCGTCGTTGGCGGTGTTGCCACCAGCCCCATCGGTCCGGATGGCATAAACATAGTCCCCCGTGCGCGAAACCGACGGATTCTCCAGGTGGTGCCACTCGTTGGTGCCGGCCAAACTCAGGCTCATCCAGTCGTCCAGGTTTTCCTGTGCCTCAAAACTGGTATAATACTGTGTCATCAGGTAATCATGCAGGTAAAGGGTATCATTGGCGGTGTTGATATCCTGCGGATGCTCAGTCCATACGAGGATGTCCACCATCTGGTCAGGCGGAATAAGGAAGCCGTTCTCCACGCCGATCCACTGACTCTCCCCGCTGGCAATGGGGACATCAACAGCTATCACATGGCTTTCTCCGCCGTCGATCATCACCCCCACGGAAAAAGCCGAAATATCCTCGCTGCCGGGGTTGGATACCTGGATCTCGATCAGGGGTGTGTCCTGCAACTGGCAATTGTCATCTTTGCTCCTGGGCCTCATGTGGTCCGTGATGGCCAGATCATAATCAAACACCTGGTAAACAGTAATATCATCGATATGCATTCCGAACTGGTCAGGCGGTCCGTAAGCGTGCCAGCCCAAATAATAGGCGCCAGACTCAGTGACAGTGAAGGTTGTTTCCGCCTTCATGTAGGCCGGATTGGAAATTTGTCCCAGGTCGATCAGCTCCTGGGTCATGGCTGAGCCCGTCGGCTGCTGCCCTATCTTGAGGCGCAAGCTCTCCGGCCAGTTGGTAGCACGGTTCTTATAATGGAACCCCACATAATAGGTCATTCCTGCCTCCAGGTTAAAGCAGGGACTGAACAACCAGTCGTCGCTGGGTACACTGGACTGGTTGGAGAAGTAAGCGTAGGAATAGTCCCCGCTATTGGCATGGGGCGGATCGTAGGTCAGCTCCCAGGTGATCCCGTCGTTGTTTGCGTCCTCCACCTGCCAGTCGTCAAAGTCCTCATCCTCCTCGAAGCCCATGGTATAGGACCCCTCTGTGGCCAGGTCAAAGGCCGAAACCCGGATGAGCACATCGTATAAGCCATCGTTGGAAGGGTCTTCATCGCCGTCCAGCATGGTGTAAACGCTGAGCAGAAACTCAGTGCCTTCGCTCATATCCAGGCCCTGAACAAAGGTGTAGTCCATCGTTTCACCAGGGGGCAATCCCTGGCTGATGGTTTCCACCACGGGATCCTCGCCCTGCAGGACATAAGCCACGTCAAAACCAGACACGCTCTCACTGCCAAAGTTTTCTATCCTGACCGTCACCTCCTCATCTTCGGTGAAGTAGCATCCGCTGACGGGAGCCAGGAGGTGCGTCACACCGGCATCGTACCCAAACTGGTTCTTGATCTTGACGTCGGTGATATGGAAAAGGTAACTCTCCGGGTCATTAACCGTGCCCGTCGTGGCATAGAAGGCCAGGATGATCTCCTCCCCACCATATCCCTCAATGGAAAAACTGAAAGGCTGGAGGGATTCAGTGACACCACTGGACTGTGTCAGGGCTGCCACCTCTTCCCACGTGGCACCGCAGTCGGCGGATACCATGATGGCCAGCTTGTCGTCTGACCCCATCTGGTCCGTGTTCCAGTCGTACTCCACCGCAGCCCGCAGCTCCACCGTCAACGCTTCCGTGGCGGTAAACGTGGGACCCACCAGCCAGTCTTCCGTTCCCAGGGCAGTGAAGTATACATTGGCCGTGCGGGCACCGTCGTAGTTGGCACCCTGCCAGTCGGTATTCATTGCCACCCTGGGCCAATCTTTGCCACGTGCCTCATACCAGCCAGGATAAATGTCCCCCAGGTTGTCATAATAAAACCCAATGAAGTTCATCGCGGGCAAAGGCAGTTCCAGCGGTTCAGGGTGGTGACGGACAATGCCTGACACAACGTTATTTTCGCTAAACCCCTCGTCGGGCAGCTCGGTCTCCAGCTCAAAGAGGTACTCACCAAAAGGGGGAGCAGTCAGATGTCCCACCGTCACATCAGCATACTCGCCCGGTTCAATGGACCCTTCCACGGCACCAAAAAAGTTCTCTGTGTGGGCACCGCGCACGCGCAGGCGCACAGGAACCGAATAGATGGGCTCCAGGCCGTCATTCTTGATCCTGGCCACCAAAGGTGTTTCCTCACCAAAGCATGAGCGTGTGGAAGGGTAGACCAACTCGAAGGGCATGGCGTCCCGGGCCACGGCATCCTTGATGACGATGTCGTCCAGGTGAAAAGCGGCCAGGCTGTTGGGATCCTGTCCATTGGTGGCATAAAAACCAATCTGTATGGTCTCACCGGCAAAAGCGCCAAGATCCACATCATAATATTCGCCCTCCCACGGGGGCTGATTCCCCTGCTTGAACGTGTATACGGTTTCAGTAAACCCATTATCGCCAATGGCTACCATCACACTCACGCTGTCGTTGTGGCTGAAGAAGCCCTGGACGGGATCATCCCAGAAGCGTGTCAGCGCCGCCATGAAATTTAACTTGGTATGTTCAGTGGCCTGGAAAGGGGGACTGATGATCCACTCATCTTTCAGTCCGTGATAACTGTAGATGACGCCGGCTGCCACGGAGCCGTGCAGGACATGGGCACGGAACCAGGCACTGCTGCTGATCGTGTGCGGTTCAGGCGGAACCCCCTTGCCCTGGTTCCAACCGGGGTATACCTCGTGCAGGTTTACACCGTTAAACAGTTCGAAGTCCATGTTAATGGGCAGTTCCTGCGCATCACGGCCTGATGGGGCAGCCCCAAGGGAAATAGGGCAGGTCATGGCAAGTGCCAGGCAGCTGATCAGTAAGGGTATCATTCTACTCATGGGAAAAGATTTTGGTTATAATAGTCCATCCTCCGGATGGAACGAAAAAGCAGGTAGTGCATTGATGGAATTCGTGTTACCGGTAAGCCTTTTGTTCAGCCGGACTACACTGCAAAGATAATATTTTGCCCCTTTGCGTGCACTTTCGCCGGGGAGGGACAGGAGCAAAACAGCGGCCGCCGCGACACCGCCAAAACACCGCGCTTCGCCGGAAACAGGTCCCGGTTCAGGGCCATCACGCCACATCAAGCCACCGCGCTTCGCCGCAAGCAGGTCCAGGGCCAGGACCATCGCGCCACATCAAACCACCGCGCTTCGCCGCAAACAGGTCCAGGGCCAGGGCCATCGCGCCACGCCGGACCGCCAGTCATCACCCTAGGGCAGGACCACCAGCATGGGCAAACAAAACCCCGTCAGGGCTTGTGAAGGGTGTCCACCACCAAACGGGCAGCCTTGAGGGAAGCGCCCTCACCACCCAGCCGTTCAGCCAGCGCGGCATAGTCCTGCTTCATCGCATCCCGGCAGGCCTCATCATACAGCAGCATGTGCAGGTGATGACGCAGGGTCTTGGAGTTGAAGTCTTTCTGTATCAATTCCGTGAGCACCGGCCGGTCCATGATCAGGTTCACCAGTGATATGTATTTGATTTTAACCAGCCTGCGTGCAATATGGTAAGAAAGCTTATTGGCCTTGTAACAGACAACCTGTGGCACGTCAAACAGGGCGGTCTCCAGCGTGGCGGTACCCGAAGCCACCAGGGCAGCCCGGGCGTGATGAAGCAGGGCATAGGTCTGGTCATAGACAACCGAGACATTTTGCCGCCCGGTGAATGCGGTGTAAAGGGACCTGTCCTGTCCCGACACCCCGGCCACCACGAAATGGTGATCGGGGAAAAAATCAGCCTGGACAATCATTTGCCGGAGCATCCGCTGGATCTCCTGCCTGCGGCTGCCCGGAAGCAATGCCACCAGGTCCTTGCCGGGCAGCTTGTTTGCCTCCCTGAAGCCGGCGTATTTTTCCGGGATACGCGAAGGTGCCAGCTCGTCCATCAGGGGGTGCCCAACAAAGTCAACCGCCATGCCATAGCGTCCATAAAACTCCTGCTCAAAGGGCAGGATCACCAGCATCCTGTCCACCTGCTTCCGTATGGTATGCACCCGGGAGGCTTTCCAGGCCCATACCTGGGGACTGATATAGTAGACAACCGGAATGCCAAGGCTTTTGGCAAAACGGGCCATGCGGAGATTGAAACCCGGGTAGTCGATCAGCACCAGGACATCCGGCTTGTACTGCCTGATTTCCCTCCTGCACAGCTGTATGTTTTTCCAGATGGTGCGTATATTGGTGATCACCTCCCAAAAGCCCATGAATGCCAGCTCCCGGATATGTTTCACCATCTCCCCCCCGGCTGCAAGCATCCTATCACCGCCCCAGAAACGACATTCTGCCGCGGGGTCATAATGCCTGATCGCCTTCATCAGGTTGGCACCATGCATGTCACCCGATGATTCACCAGCTATGAGATAGTAGCGTGCCATCCAACCAGGTCACATAAAGAAATAAAAAAACAAGATCGCGTAAGCAAAGGTGATCATGAGTATGCCGCGGCCGGTGCGGTCAAACTTCTTGTTCACCATATAATACCTGAAAGGAAAGAGGTTGGTGAAAATGGCCACCAGGCCCGGAACCCTTGGGCGCGGCAAATATACAAGTCCCTCAACATGGCCGTAACGGCTCAGCGCCGCAAGGATGATGGCGTAAACAATCAGGGGAAGGATCAAGCCGACGGCCACCCCCAGGGCCCATTTGTCTTTATTCAGCATCAAAGTCCCAATTGTTCATTTCCTGGATCAGGTTGTGCGCCGTAAAATCAAACTGGGTAGGCACAACGGAGATATAGTTGTTGGACAGTGCCCACTCATCCGTTTCATTGCTGTTCTCATGGAGGGCAAAACGGCCTGTGAGCCAGTAGTAATCCTTGCCGCGCGGGTCCTGCCGATGGTCAAACTCTTCTTCCCAGTTGCCACGGGCCTGGCGGCAAACCTTGACCCCCTTGATCTCCTTTTCCTTTATGGCGGGTATGTTCACATTCAGACAGATCCCTTTGGGAAGGCCGTGCTGGAGCACATTGGAGGCTATCCGCTGGACATATTTCCGTGCCTGCATGAAGTCCGCATCAAAACGGTAATCCAGCAAGGAAAAGCCAATGGAGGGGATGGTTTCCATGGCGCCCTCAATGGCAGCCGACATCGTCCCGCTGTAAATGACGCTGATGGAGGAATTGGCGCCATGGTTGATCCCTGAAACCAGCAGGTCCGGTTTGCGCTTGAGCACCTTGTTTACGGCCAGCTTCACACAATCAACCGGGGTGCCGCTGCAACTGTATTCATCATGGCCGCTGTTAACGGTGATCTTCTCCAGTCGGATGGGTAAGGTGATGGTCACCGCGTGCCCCATGCCACTCTGCGGCTTATCGGGAGCCACCACCACCACATCACCCAGCTCGAGCATGAACTTCACCAGGTGACGGATGCCGGGAGCCATCACCCCATCATCGTTGGTAACCAAAATCAATGGTTTCTTCATAAGCCTTATTTTTCCAGCACAAAGCTACTCAGAAATTGTCAGAACTCATAGCATGTAGCGCGCCATGCCAATGCGGCTAAGGCGACAACCAAAGGAGACCATCAGTCACAAGCCTGCGACCGTGAATGCATCCGCCAGCTGGAGCCAACACCCTGCTTAACGTTTTTTAACTGCCGCCATTTTGACAGCCTGCTGACACTGGCCTGCTTTTTGATTAAATTTGCCCGCTATCAATAAGTTAAACGGAAAAAGACCTTTGCCGATGGTATTGAACATGGAAATATTGATCATCTTTGGGGTGTTCATGCTCCTGAGCTGGCTCGTATCCAACCAGCTGAAGACGCGCTTTGCCAAATACTCGCGCATGCCCCTGCGCAGCGGACTATCCGGCAGGGAGATCGCTGAAAAGATGCTCCGCGAAAGCGGTGTGGATGGCGTTCGGGTTATCTCCACACCCGGCCGTCTGACCGACCATTATAACCCCCTTGATCGTACGGTGAACCTGAGCCCGGAAGTATACCAGGGACGATCAGTGGCTGCGGCAGCGGTCGCAGCCCACGAATGCGGCCACGCCGTTCAGCACGCCCGCGCCTACGCCTTCCTGAAGATGCGCTCAGCACTGGTGCCGGTGATCAGTGTCAGCTCCAGGTATATGCAGTGGGTATTGCTGATCGGTATCCTCACCGTAGAAAGTGTCCCCGGAATTCTTTTGGCCGGCATCGTCATGTTTGCCGCCACCACGCTCTTCAGCTTCATCACCTTACCGGTAGAGTTTGACGCCACCAAAAGGGCCCTGGCCTGGCTGACCAATACGGGAATGACCGTGGGCCAGGAATACAACAGCGCCAAGGACGCGCTGAAATGGGCTTCACTAACCTATGTGGTGGCTGCGCTGGCCTCCCTGGCAACACTCCTCTACTACATCATGATATTCCTTGGCAGGCGGAGTTGAGGTGCCCCCAAAACAGCTGCCTGTTTGGAATAACAAAAGAAAAGACGCACCTTTGCGTTATCCAAGAAGGGATGGATAGTCCATGCCCAGGATCACCCTCAAGGGCTTTACCGGGATGAAGATTATTTACCGCCTGGCGGTACCTGTCGTGTTTGCTGCAGCCATCGTGATGCTCATGGTCTGGGAGGTTCCCTATACCATCCGCAGCAAAGGGATGGTGAAGCCTTCCCGTGAGTGGGGACTTTACAAGTCCTCCGACGGAACACTCAGCAACGTGCTTGAAGACCACCGTTCGGGCAGCATCAGCCACTACAAGGTGATGGAGTTCCAGCGGGGCGACATCATGGCTTTCCAATTCAATGACCACCTGATCAAAACAAATGAGGTGAAGGCCGGCGACACCATCGCCTGGGTATCCTCCCACGAACTGGACCTGCGGATGGTGGAAAAAAGCGGCGACCTGGCCTATCAGCAAGCCCTGCTGCAGGTATACCTCAGCGGCGACAGGCCCGAGGCCATTCGCGTGGCCATGGAACAAGCCGAGCTGGCAAAACAGGAGCTGGGAACGCAGGAGAGGCTCACCGCCCGCGCCAGGCACCTTTATGAACAGGACCTTATTTCTGAACAGGAATATGAGCTGGCGGTCAACGACCTGAAGGTACGACAGCATGCACTGGACATTGCCAGGTCCAGCGTGGCATCGCTGCAGGCGGGAGAAAAAGAGGAACAAATTGGCCTTGCACGGGCACGGATCAGTGCCCTGGAGAACCAGATAGACCAGCTGAGAAGTCACCTGGAAGGGATGAATATCCTCTCCCCCATCTCCGGCAGGCTGATGCGTCAGCATGTGGTGGACGAGGGGGGAAACAATGAGGTGATTCGTGTGGCCGACCTCTCAGCCATCATGGTATTTGCCCCCGTTCATGTCCGAGAAAGCCACCTGCTGCAGCAGGGACAGCCCGTGAGCATCCGGGCGGAAGGGTCACGAAAGGAGATTTCCGGCATGCTTATTGGAGTGGATAACAGCGTTCAATGGATCAACCGCCGCCCCTCCGTCTTTGCCTCCATACTGGTAGACCCGGAAACTGACCACGGCCTGTTACCCAATATGGTGGTAGAGGCACACATAAGGACCGACACCGTAAAGCTGAAAGACTACCTGCTCCGGGTGTCACGCGTTGTCTATGAGAATTAATGCAAATCATGTTACGTTACGAACGGAAATATTTGGTGCCCAACTACCTTCTCAATGATCTGCGCAACAGGATCAGGGGATTCGTACGCGAAGACATTTACGCCACTGCCAATGGCAAGGGCTTGCCCGAGTACACCGTTCGCTCCATCTACTTCGACAGCCCGGACCTGATCAATTACCATGAAAAGCATGCGGGACTGAAGCATCGACGCAAATTGCGTGTGAGGTCCTACAATAAGTTCGCGCCCGAAAAGGAAGTGGTCCTGGAGATCAAGCGCAAGCTGGAGAACAGGGTTCGCAAACACCGCTCCAGCGTGAGCTATGGCAACCTGGACAAGTTGCTGGAAAGTGGCAGGGTGGAAGCATACCTTGACCTGTCGCACAGCAAAAACCCGGCCCGCAGCCTGGAGGATGCCCGTCGCTTCTTCTTTCATTACAAGTTGAAACCCTTTTTACCCACCACCCTGGTGACCTACGAGCGGGAAGCCTACCATGGCAAACTCAATGCGGGAACCAGGATCACCTTCGATAAAAACATACGCAGCAAGAATTACCCCTCCCTGGATGAATTGTTTTCCGAGGAGAACATGCGCTACCTCTTCAAGGACCACTGCATCATGGAGATCAAATATTTTGAAGATGAGATGCCTGGCTGGGCCAAGGGGATCGTGCAGGAGTTCAGGCTGCGGCACGAAGCACTGTCAAAATATGTGATAGGCTACGATGTGAACAAAAGCTTTGCCCATTATTAAACGACCTCTCATACCCCCAACCCGTTAATGGCAACAAGATGATAGCCAACGATTTTGCTGATATATTTACCCTGAGCATCAGCCTGCGCGATGTGGTGCTGAATTTACTCGTAGCCCTCCTGTGCGGCACCGTCATCTCCCTTCTTTACCGGCATACCTATAAAGGCCTCAACTACTCCGCCTCCTTTGCCATCTCAATGATCATGCTTACCATGATCACCTCCATCGTCATCATGGTGATCGGGAACAACCTGGCCCGCGCCTTCGGCATGGTGGGCGCCATGTCCATCATCCGGTTCCGGACGGCCGTAAAGGATGCCTCAGACATCATGTTCATCTTTTTTGCCCTCACCATCGGATTGGCAGCCGGGGTCAAAATGTATGCAGTGGCCATTTATGGCACCCTCTTCATCAGCCTGATATACCTTCTCATCAGCAAATTCAGCTTCAGGCTGTCCCGCCAGCGCGAATACCTCCTGCAGGTGGTGGCCACGGATGAGGAAGAGACCGGGATGGAAAGCCTGGCGGTGATCCGCAAAAACTGCCGCCGCTTCAGGCTGGTCAATGCAAAAGCCATGGGTGAAGAGGGACACGAGCAGATGGAGTACTCCTTCCACGTTTTCCTGAAAGATGAAAACCAGGGCGAGGAGCTGATCAGGGAATTGAAGAAAAACCCAAACATCCGGCATGTTAACCTGTTCTTCGACGAAAACTAAAGACGCAACAACACCCCATGCATTTTTCCGGTCATTACATAACCCCCAAAAATTTTACCTATACCATCCTGGCTGTCTTATTCACATTATTCGCCAGCCTGCACCCCGTGCAGGCGGAAGATGTGCCTGAAATACAAGCACCGTCATTTTCCCATGAGCCGGGATTTTACACCGGGTCCTTCGACCTGAGCCTGGAAACCCCTCACGACGGGATCTACCAGTACAGCCTGAGCCGCGCAGGCTACCATACAGTCCAGGGAGAAGTGCACCTGGTCAGCCACGACCTGGAAGTTCACATCGTGATGGCCCCCACGGGAAAAGGGGCAGGTCAGGACAGCGACCCCCACAGGTCGTTCCAGGTGAATTTCCAGGTGGACATGAGCGACTCTCCTTACCAGCCCGGGGATGTGATCTATATCAGCGGCACCATGTCCGATCCTTCCTGGCCCGAACCCGGGAGCAATCCCGACATGGCCCTGGAAGCCATTGATGGCGAGGGCAGCGTGTACGGCATCTCCTTTCAACTCTCCCCGGGTGAGTACGCCTACAAGTACTTCCTGAATGAGGGCTGGGGTGGTGGCGAGTGGAGCGGTGACCCCAACAGGGTGGTTGAGGTCTGGTCCGGTACCACGTTTCACGATACCTGGGGCGTGATCGACCCGGATAACGGAGATCCCGGTGACCCCGATGATCCCGGCACCTTTTCCGTCTCCTTCATTGTGCAGGACCCTGAGGGACAGCCCATTGATGATGCCGTGCTCACTTTCGACGGCCAGACCTATCAAGCCGGGCATTATACCATTCCCCACGTGCTGCCGGAGGCAGTGATCCGCTATACGACAGACGGAAGCATCCCGGATGCCGAGAGCCCGCTGTTCACCTCCCCCATCGCCATCACCGATCGCAGCGGGGAGCCCAACAGCATCTCCATGATCCCCACCAATAACCTCTCGCCCGGACACCAATACAATGAACACTGGCAACCACCCGCAGGTGAGCTCTTCAAGATCAACAGCATCAGGGCCAGGGCATTCCTTCCCAATGGGCGCGGTGGTGAGGTGGCCACTAAAAGCTTTATCGTGCATGAGGAAGCCCACCAACGCTACTCCATGCCGGTGATCGCCATTAACGCCCCGGCGGAAGCCCTCTTTCATCCCGACAGCGGCATATACGTTTACGGCAACCACCAAAACTACTTTCAGCGCGGCATTGAGTGGGAGCGCCTGGTCCATTTTGAACTCTTCGAAAAAGACGGGGGCCTCTCCGTCTCACAACAAATGGGAGCGCGCATCCATGGCGGCACGAGCCGGAACAGGCCGAGAAAGTCCCTCAGGATGTATGCGCGATCAGATTATGGCACCACCTGGCTTGACTATCCCCTCTTCCCCGATAAGGAGATCCCCCGCTACAAGCGATTCCTCTTGCGCAACAGCGGCAACGACTGGGGCGACGCCATCTTTCGCGATGCTTTCATGCAAAGCCTGCTGAAGGAGCTGGACCTGGACATACAGTATACGCGTCCGGTCATCCTCTTCATCAACGGCGAATACTGGGGCGTGCACAATATCCGGGACCGCCTGGATAACCGCTACCTGGAAACACATTACGGGCTGGACGATGAGATGACCTATACCATCCTGGAACGCCATGGTGAATTTGACCGCGGAAACCCCGCAGGGGTGCAGCACTACTTCGACATGCTGGATTACCTGGAGAGTCCCGGCGTGAGTGAACCGGTGCACTTCCAGGAGATACAAACAAGGATGGACATCCACAACTTCACCGACTACCAGGTCGCACAGATCTACGTGATGAATACCGACTGGCCCGGTAACAACATCCAGTTCTGGCGCTACTACACTGACACCTACGATCCGGACGCTCCGCGCGGACTGGATGGCCTGTGGCGCTGGCAGGTCTTTGACCTGGATTTTGGCTTCGGACTGAACTTCGATTATGTAACCGGGGTGGAGGAGGGTCCGGCGCACAACACGCTGGCTTTCGCCATGGAGAGCAATGGTCCCCCCTGGCCCAATCCGCCCTGGTCCACCTTTATCTTCCGAAAGCTGCTGGAAAACAATGATTATAAACACCATTTCATCACGCGCTTTGCCGACCTGCTAAACACCCTGTTCAGGGAGGAGCATGTGCAGGATCAGCTGGATGCCTTTCATGCACTCTACCTGCCGGAGATGCCCGAGCACATCCACCGCTGGCGAATGCCTGCCAACATGGATCACTGGCAGTCGGAAGTGGACGTGATGCACGACTTTGCCGCCCAGAGGCCCGGCTACATGCGAGAATACCTCCGGGAAGCCTTTGATCTCGGAGAGGAGGTTGAGCTGCATGTGGAAGTGGTCAACCCCTCCCAGGGCAGGGTCCGCGTCAACACCATCAAAACACCCCGGGGCAGCGGCCTGTGGTCAGGCACCTACTTTGAGGGCCTGCCCCTTGAACTGGAGGCGGTCCCCGCCCCGGGATACCGCTTCAGCCACTGGGAGGGTTTGCCCGAAAGTACCGCTCCCTTGCAGGTCCTGGTGCCCGAAGGAGAAAGCAGTGTGACAGCCCACTTCCAGGATGGCCTGATCCACTACTGGCACTTTAACAACCTGCCTGATGGCATCCTGCAGATCGTGCCGGCAGACTACAGCCTGGAAGAAGGTGCGCTGATCACCTACCCGGGTACTGGCGGTCAGATGGACCGCAGCGACGGGACCAGGCTGAATGCTTCCCATGACACCTCGGCAGGCTATGGCCTGCGGACCAGGAACCCGTCCAGCGAGCGCTACCTGCAGATCCATGCCCCGTCGGTGGGACACCGGGACCTGGTGCTGAGCTTTGCTGCCCACAGGACACCCAACGGGGCCAGGCAGCAACAATTGTATTACTCACCAGATGCCGGTGAGCAGTGGATCGCCTTTGAAGGGCCTTACGACATCGGACCGGATTACGCGGTGTACCGCTTTGACCTCACCTCCGTTGAAGCAGTAAACGACAATCCGGGACTGCGGTTCCGGATTGAGTTCCTCGGGGAGGAAGCGTCTGGCCAGGATGGCAACAACCGGTTCGACAACATCAGCCTGTCGGGCAACGGCACGTGGCTCAGGCTTGGCAAACGACAGCCAGCCACAGCCTACCGGGGAGAGGCTTACGGCGGACACTACTTTTCCGCTTCAGGTGGCACCCCACCCTACCAGTTCACCCTCAGTGCCGGTAACATCCCGCCGGGCATGCACTTGTCGGACAAGGGCCATCTGGCAGGCACGCCGGAAAATGCAGGCAGTTATTTCTTTACCATCACCGTGGACGACGGAAATAAGAACCAGGCCAGCAGGGACTTCCAACTCCAGGTGGAGGAAGAGGTACTGGTCCACTACTGGCACTTCAACGACCTGGCAGAGGGGACCATATACCTGTCAGAAGCGGACCACTCCCTCACGCCCGCCAGGGGGACGATCAGCTACCCCGGCAGCGGCGAAGGGTATATGGACCGAAGCGATGGCAGCACCCTCGGCGCGCAACAGGGAGAGGGCGCCGGGTACGCATTGCGCGTGCGCAACCCCTCCCATAGCAGGCAGCTGGTGCTCTCGGTCCCCTCAACAGGCTTTGAAGAGCTGAAGCTCACCTATGCAGTCCACCGTACAAGCAATGGCGCCCGCCACCATCAGCCACAGTATTCGCCCGATGGGGGAGTCACCTGGCATGACATTGGTCCCCCGTTGGAGGTGGAGACCGGCTACCAGCTGAGACAGGTGGACCTGTCCGGTTTTGAGGATGCCGTCAATAACCCTTACCTGGCGGTCAGGCTGCTGTTCATGGGTGCCGAAGCATCGGGCGACTCAGGCAATAACCGCTTCGATAACATCTCGGTGCGCGGCAATAGATCCAGTGTCTCCATCCAGGAAACAGGGTCCCGCACGCGCCTGGATCAAAACTATCCCAACCCGTTCCGGCAACATACAACCATCCCGTTTTACCTGGAAAGGCCAGGACACGTGAGGGTGGATGTGTTCAACCTGCAGGGCGTGCACCAGGGCGTAATCCTTGACCAGCACATGCCTGCAGGGGAACAAAGACTTTCCTTTGATGCCCGGGGACTACCCCCCGGAGCCTACATTTACCGGGTACGGTATGGTGGACAGGTGGAGAGCCGCCTGATGCTCCTCATCCGGTAGGGCCAGACCGGCGCTGATTCACGGAATGACAATCCTGGCGTATTGTCCGTCGTCGCTGACGAGGATGTAGATCCCGGGCGACAGCGGAGGCAAAACGACCGAGGTGGTGTTTTCCTGCCTGTGAACCCGCCTGCCAAACAGATCATACAGGCTGACGCTGTAGGG
>SKNE01000258.1 GCA_007120675.1 Bacteroidales bacterium | reverse complement strand
TCAACATCACCCTGGCCACCAAGGAGATCATTGCAGGCACCCTCCACCTGCCCCACTACCTCATCACCGTTCTGAGCCTTATCGGACTGGCCAGCATATCGGTGCTCTTCTGCACGCGATGGTTTGGTAAAGAGAGCAACATATTAAGGTAGGAAGGGCCACCGCTTAGCTAGCGCGGCATCGCCTCACAGGCGGGCTGATGGTTTACGGGTTGCCCGCCGCTTAGCTGACCGAGTATAGCCCAACAGGCGGGCCACCCCTTCACGGGCGGGCTAAATCCCCGCCGCCTGTCGTGGAAAAACCCTATCTTTGACACAGGATCAACCTCCCGTGATCCAGTTAAGGTTTTGTAAACGAATTCCCACTGAGAGCATGCGCACCCTTTCCCTTTTTCTTGTCCTGATCACCTTTTCCTTTCAGGTTCCCGCCGATCACCTGGTACTGATCCTGCCCAAAGACATTAAAGAAGTACGGCAAGCTTTCAACGATCCGGGGATCCTGGTTCATTATTACGATGACCAGGTCCTGATCGCCACAGCAGACCCCGGGTCGCGATCCGACCGGATGATTTTGCTGGACGAACAGCCCTGGCAGGCAGGCTACAGTTATTATTGCGTTTTTCTGGACCATCATCCCAACAAAGAGGAATACCTGGATCTGTTGGAACATAGGATGACGGTCCTTTATGATGGCTCACACTTTCTTGTGGTACGCAGCAATGAAGGACGGTACGGTCAGCTACCACCAGCCCGCAGGGATGGGATGATACGCATTTTCCCTGTTGAGTCCCGCTTGCCGGATGATACCAGGTTTGATTTTCCAGTGATTGACCAGCCAGACCCCTTCATTGAGTACCTTATCGACCAGGTGGATGGCGAGTTGATCACCGACAGGGTGCAACACCTGGAGAACTATGGAACCCGCGATGCCTATGAGCCGGAGAGCGTGATGGCCCAGCAATGGATCACGGCACAGTTCAACAGCTGGGGTCTGGATGTGGAGGTGATGGACTTTTTCATGCCGGGAGGCCCTGCCAGCGACAATGTGATTGCCACGCTGACGGGAAGCACGCACCCTGACGAATTTGTTATCGTAGGTGCCCACTACGACTCTATCTCCTGGTACGGGGATGCCCCGGGGGCCGACGACAATGCCTCAGGGACGGCAGGTGTAATGGAAATTGCGCGCATTCTGAGTCAGTATGCGTTTGGCCGGACCATCGTTTTTGCTGCCTGGTCAGGTGAAGAGTACGGCCTTTACGGTAGTGCTGCCTACGCCCAGCGCAGCGCCATGCAGGATAAAAACATCATAGGATACATCAACATGGACATGATCGGATACCTGGAACCCGGGCATACTACGATCATGAGCAGCCTGATCTATCCCTCATCAGCCGCACCGCTGGCGGATTTTTACATGGACGTGGCAGCCACCTATCTTCCCGACTTCCTGGTGGTTCCGGGAACACTGACCGGCGGCACCAGTGATCACGCTTCCTTCAACAACAACGGCTACATGGGTATTTTCCCTTTCGAGGATGCGGACAATTACAGTCCCTACATCCACACGCCCAATGACATAGTTGGACTTAGTTATAACAATGAAGAGCAGGCGGTGATCTTCACACAGGCGGCCATGGCGGCGGTGGCAAGCCTGGCCACTACGGAGGTGGAATACGACACACAGCTACTCCTCATTCCGGCAGGCTGGAGTGGTATTTCCAGCCAGGTTCAGCCCGTGGAAGAAAGCATCGATTTGCTTTTTGCCTCCATTGAAAACCAGCTGGTGGCAGTGCAGGATTTGCATGACACCTATTGGCCGGCCCATGACATCAATACGCTGAATACGTGGGGGAGTCAATCCGCATTTAAAATCAAAATGGAGGAGGAAGCCAGCCTGGAAATAGAAGGACAGCTGGAAGAGGACCTGAGCCTTGGACTGTTGCAGGGGTGGAACCTCTTACCCGTCTTAAGCCAAAGTCCGGTGGACGTGGTCAGCCTGTTTCAGAACGCACTGGACAACGTGGTGCTGGTCAAGGAAATTGGCGGAGAACGGGTGTATTGGCCCGGACAGGAGGTCCATACCCTGGAGGCGCTCCTGCCTGGAAGGGCTTATATGCTGAAAGCCAATTCGGACTTTAACCTGTCTTTCCCCCATGAGCCGGTTCGTCCGGATTCCCGAGAACATGCGGCTGCACAAGAACATCCGGGGACCCAAGAATATGCGATTGCCCAATATGATAATACAAGCAGGAACTCCCCCTGGTCCACGCCAGTACCAACAGGCAACTCGCACGTAATAGCCATCCCATCTCACGTAGCATCAAGCTTTTCACCGGGTGATTACATCGGGGCCTTTACACCCGGGGGCCTGGTGGCTGGCCTATTGCGTCTGGAGGATGCGGGGACCAACCAGCACATGGTGGTGTATGCCAACGACTCCCTTGAGTTGGGGATAAACGCTTTCATGGATGGGGAGCCCATTTCCCTGCGCTATCACGACCCTTCCAGCGACCTGGATTATCAACTGCTGGTTAGCTGGGATGATCAATTCCCGCAAAGTGGCGTCTTTCTGAAAGAGGGGATTTCCGGTATCAGCGCCCTTGAGATCGACCAAACCGGTATACCCGGAACCAGCCTGCAGAGCAAGATCTATCCCAATCCTGCCAGCCGTGTCATCACAGTGAGACTGCCGGGAAGTGACGGGGGGCGTCTGAGTATTAGAAATACCTCGAATCAAAAAGTGCTTGGCGCAGAGATCACTGACGAGCTGCAGCTGGAAATCGGGCACTTGAGCCCTGGCATCTATTTCTTCCACATCCATGGGCATAAATACCATGAAACCCACAAGGTGATTATTTACTAGCCTACTGTCCGTGGTGCTGGTACACCGCAATCATCCTAAGCCGGATAAACCGGGACTGGCATGAAAACGGCCTGCACAATCCAGGGCTACCTGGAAGGTCCTGCAAAGTATGGCAAGCTTTTTGATGTTTAAAAAACTAAAAAAATAGTTGTTAAACTAAGTTTTTAGTTATATATTTGCTGACACTAAACGCTTGATCTTAAGACACAGTGAATAAAAAAGCAAGCATGGAAACAATGATTGAGTTTATGATTTGGGCTTCCGTATACCTGGCCATTGTGGCCCTGGTATATCGTTCCTGGGTTAAAAAAGTTGCCAGTCCTGCACAGGGCCGGGGTTTTATCCTGACCGGAACCATTCTCTCCAAATTCATGGCCGGCCTGGTTTTTCTTCCAGCGGATATTGCAACGCTAAGTCCGTCCATTGGAAACTTTACACTACCTGAGGTGGTGGTCAGTCAGTCGGCAGCCATATCCAGGGCTACACAAGAAGTTTCCCAGGGTGTTCATTCTGCCACCTTGCTGATTTATATCAGCCTGGCCATTACAGCCTTCTTGCTGCTAAAAATGGCCATCAGCGTATTGCTCTTGCTGATCAGTACCAAAAGGCAGTCCTCCTCACGGATGGGGGATTATACGCTCGTGAAAGTAAACAAGCCCATGATCCCCTTTTCCTTCTTTCACTACGTTTTTATTCCCGAAGGTGTCTTCACTGATGAAGAGCTGGAGATGGTATTGGTGCATGAACGCGCACATATCAGGAAAAGACACTCCCTGGATCTGCTGCTGCTTGAATTAAGCCGGTTACTCTTTTGGTTTCACCCTGGTATATGGTACCTGTGCAAACAGATAAAGGTACAGCATGAGCTTGAAGCAGACCAGCAGGTGATGGCCTCGGATGTGAATAAGAGGGCCTACCAGCATATGTTGCTGAATATGAACTTGCAAAGTTTTAATTATTCACTTATCAACCTATTTAATCATTCACCTTTAAAATACCGGATCATGATGATGAACAGAAAAGAAAAACAGCACCGCATCAGGGCCATTGCAGCCATGATGCTGATCATTCCCATTTTTGGCCTGGCAGCCATTATCCAGTCCTGCAGCCACGAGGACAACGGACGTCCTTCCGATATCGCTGTGGAGGAGAGCGAGACAGTCCCCCAAAAGACACAGGCAGACTATGAACAGGATGTGATCTTCACCGTGGTAGAGGATCCCCCCAGGTTTCCCGGTGGCGAACCAGCCAGGGTTCAGTTCATGCAGCATCACCTTCTCTATCCCGAAGAGGCCAGGGAGGCTGGCATTGAGGGTACGGTCTTCCTTAGTTTCGTCGTTGAAAAGGACGGCAGCATAAGTAACATCAGTGTGTTAAGAGGGATTGGCGGAGGCTGTGACGAAGAAGCCGTACGCGTTGTTTCCATGATGCCAAACTGGGAGCCGGCTCTGAAGGGAGGCGAACCGGTGAGGGGGCAGTTTAACATGGCCATCCGTTTCAGCCTGAACTGACCAGGGAATGCCCGCAGCAGATTCTCCGGACCGGACATCGCCCCGGTCCGGAGATCACATCGATCAGAAGACCAACCAGGTACGAAGATCACCCCGATCCGGTGATCACCCCGGTACAGATCGCTTCCGTCCCACTCATTCTTCCCCCAGCTCGAAAAGCCATAAGCAAAGGTCTGCTTCGGTGGAGTGATCTGAGGTGATGTAACCAAGGCAGGCAAAACGGTTCCCGCTCAAGCCAAATAGGGACAACTCACTCAATTCAAATGCCGGGTGTTCCAGGTGATGCGCCTTCCCACTGTCTGGCTTCCAAAGCACGATTTGTTTTTCCCCACCCATGAGGTAAGAAAAGACGATCGACCCGTTCAGTCCCAGCACATCGTTGACCATGCCCTTATGGCGTGCAATCACGTGCGGTCTGTTTAGGTGATCAAGCCGTTGCACCATAGGCATCCGGAGGATGTCGTCCGGGATGCTTCTCCCCCCAAAGTCGATGACGTAAGTTCTCAGGTGGTGGTCCCGTACCAGGTGATAGATGTTGTTGTCAAACATTTGCCAGTACAACACCCCCTGTTTGTATGCACTGAAGCAGTTCCTGTTATAGCGGATTGTTCCATCCCGAATCCGTTGCTCTGACGCCGGAAAAAAGAAGCGCTTTGCTTCTGCCGTGCCATAGGCCATGGACTGGTTTGCTGATTGTTCAGCCAGGACCGTTGCATCACGTCCGAAAAAAACAAAGGAGGAGATGGATCGTTCAAAGAGATAGTGTTTATCGGGGTATTTGTGGAGGGCATTATATGATTCACCCAGTTCAATACTGCCCCTGTACTCGCCCTGAAGACTGAATACCAGGATCTCCTGCAATGCCCAGTCCAGTATCTCCAGTGTGCCATCCACCTCATTCAGGACAAAATCCCTGGGAGATAACAGCTCACCCGGTCCCCTGCCGGGCCTGGCAATGCGGCGTTTAAACCTGCCTTCCATATCGAATACGAATACCCCTTTTCGTTCTGCATCCAACAGGTAGATGGCTCCGCCGTGAACCACCAGGTTGCGCACATTGAGCAGGGCGGACCGCTCACATTGCGCCAATTTTATGCGCTGCTCCGCAACAGGCTGCAGCCCCTGGGCAGGCCCGATATCACGGTATGCCAGTTTTACCTGCTCCACCAGCTGTTCATCGTTACCACCTGGCAGGCAAGCCTTGAGCAGGCAGGCCAGTAAAGTGATCGCAATGAATTGGACCGCTGTGCCAGGAATCAATTGTTTGTTCTTCATGACTCAATAGAATTAAGCCTGTTCATAGAATAATTATCCGTTGTCCATTCAGTGAATCA
Organism: Bacteroidales bacterium; assembly: GCA_007120675.1. Taxonomy (GTDB): domain Bacteria; phylum Bacteroidota; class Bacteroidia; order Bacteroidales; family UBA7960; genus PUPG01. The sequence continues at coordinate 15,952 of SKNE01000258.1, read as the reverse complement.
TTTCAATCCGGCCAATACCAGCCTGGTTGGCTGGTATTGGCCGGGGGATTCAGCAACCAATGGTATGCATACAATTGGCCCCGTGCAGTCCGCAACAAGCAAAGTAGCCATCAGCGCATTGTACTGAGACCTCCGCTTCCACTCCGGATCCAAGGATAACAATGCCCCCCTGGAATGTGCAGCTAACAGATCCGCAACCACCGGAAACACACAGGTAATCAGGTGATCCAAACTGGTTTTGATCGATGGACACATGGGTGACACCCAAAGTTTCACCCATGCCTTTGGCTGAAGCATAGGTCAGATTGTATCCAACCAGGGAAATCCCCAGGATACAGATAAAGACCAGCCCATAATCCTTCAAACGATTCTTTTTCATAACGAGATGGTTAAATAATGAATAACTCGCCCGTCAGCATATGTATGCGCATCATGGCACACCGGGCACCAACAAAGAAGCTGAAACGACTTGTTAATCCTACATGCTTTTCCCCTCCTTTCTTCTTTAAAGTGTTTACAACCTGGTACTCCAGTTGTCATGAACCGGGCGCCTGTGAGCCCATGAAAGTTAAACCCGTCACGACAACCTCTCCCATTTTATATCAGGACCTGGGCAACCCTCACCCGTCTGTGCCGGTGAATAGGACATGCTGCAGTCAGCACGGTGGTCACAACCTGTTCACTTCTTTATCACTGCACCTGTGCCGGCGAATGCAGCATCTTCCGGTCAGGACACCATGCACGGCCTGGACAAATACTGCATGATCCAATCGTAATAAATGGCAGCCAGGCACCTGTCTGCAAGCGAGTTAGCGGGCAATATAGCCTGTATGCGCAAGTCCCCGTCAGCCAGAATCAACTCCGCGGTAACATCCGTATTGTGCAGCCGGTGAAGCTCCCCATCATAGAAAATGATTTGTTTCCCGGCGTGCAGGATATCCATAAAGATCATTTCCTCAATGAAATAATAGTTGGATGAATGGCTGATGACCATGAAGTTAGGAGCATCTTTCATCCTGTCCATGCATTCAATCATGGCGTGCCTGTAGCAGTCAACGCAGGCATCTTCCTTGAGATGGAGTATAGCCTTTCGCTCCCCCACCCCATGGTCAGCATGCAGCGATTCAATCAACTGCCTGTCCAGCGACAAGCCGGCTGTCTCCACGCTGAGCCGGAATACTTCATTCATCATCTCCAGGCGGTGCGATTTCAATGCATGGCTGGCATTTACCCTTTCAAGTTCTGAGCTAAGCGCTCTCTTACGCTCCGATTGTCTTTTGATCAGCAGGCTCAGGCCGATGGACAACAGCAGCAAAATGAGCAACAGGAAAACCCATTTATCCGGTCTGATGTGATTTCTTTTTCTACCCATCTTTTAATTATTTATACAAATTTAAATATTTTTTGTCTTATATTTTAGCTTATGTGTATTATTTTTTGATATTTATTTACTAACATTTACAGTTGACGGACTGATTTACCGGTCAAGATGATAATCCAGCCGGATGATTGGTTGTTTTTATTTAGGAGTAATGGGCCAGTCGGACAATCACATCACCGGATAATTGACCGACAGACATGAACATATACTTATAAGTGGTGTTTTTTATACAGACCAAGCTGATGCAAACAATGGATCAAACACCATGAGCTTATCGCCCAAACATCGCCGGCAGGCGGAGATCATATACCTCATACTCGGGGGGTTGTTCATCACCTCCCTGGTGACCAGCAACCTCATATTTCAAAAGTTTTTCAGCTGGTCGCCCTTTGGCATCTACACCTTTTCACTGAGTGTGGGAATCATCGCATACCCTGTGACCTTCCTGGTCACCGACGTCATTTCAGAAATTTACGGAAGAAAAATGGCCAACAGGGTGGTACTGGCCGGTGTTTTTGCCAGTGCATTTGCCCTGTTGATTGTCACTGTGGCTTCCAGGGTTGAAGCCACAGAATGGTCTCCCTTGAGTGATGAGGAGTTTGACAAGACTTTTAGCTACACCTTCATAGCCGTCAGTGCCTCCCTGGCCGCCTACCTGTTGGCCCAATTCCTTGATGTGCAGATATTCCACTTCTGGAAGCGCCTTACCAAGGGGCGTCACCTGTGGTTCAGGAACAACGCTTCTACCTTTTCAAGCCAGTTGGTAGACACCCTGGTGGTGATCGGACTCCTGGTCAGCTTCGGGGTGATTGAAAGGGAGCTATTCCTGACACTGGTGATTAACGGTTTTCTATTTAAGGTGCTTTTTGCCATGATCGACACCCCCATTGCCTACCTGCTTGTTTTTGGTATTCGCCGCTACTTTGGCCTCAAGGGGGTGGGTGCCGAGCTGGATCTCAGCTCCTGATGTGCCACCTTCCAGGTTAGGCAACCTGTCCGGCTCCATGGCCCTCCCTGCTGCACGCAGACCCGGGTTCACAGATTGCAACCAGATCCTGCGCCATGCTTTCTCACTGCAGTCCAGGCACCACAAATGGCAATTGACCATAAGGCCAGGCCTTAACAAAATAGAAATAGCTTGTATCTTTACCCCATGGATAAAATCAGGCTCATAGCCCTCTCCCTGTTGTTTCCGGTGCTGTTTTCGGCTTGTGCCGGTAGCAATGGATACCTGAGATTCAGGTACGGTATATACAGGACCCTGGCGCCGGGAAACCTCAGCAACGAATCCGGACTGGAGAAAGAGGGTTACACATTGGTATTGAATGAGACCTTCGATCGTGTTTCCTGGAACGAGAGGGGGGACAGGAATCACTGGAAGATTGGGGGGTCCAACATGTACCACCCCAGGAGGCTCAATGTGCACTATGGTCCGCCGGAACTGAGGGAAGGCGGGTATGCAGCCTTTACCAGTCGATACAATCCCAAAGAGATATACGTCTACCAGCTGGATTCGCTCATTACCTTTCCATACCAGGTGAGCAAACTCTTCTCCTATAATTTCCTGGAACAGCAGTACGGGTGGTTTGAGTGCCGGATGACCCTTCCCGATGCCCCGCATTCCTGGCCGGCTTTCTGGTTATGGGGAAGGCCCTGGCCCCCTGAGATAGACGTCATTGAGGCCCTGGGTAGAGAAACGGGCAAGGATGTGATCTACCAGGAGATCAACCTGCATTACGGCACACAGGAGAATCGCAAACAGCTGGGGGCCTGGCCCATTAAAATTGACCGTCCAGGGAACATCGGAAAGGTATTTCATGAGTTTGCCGTGGACTGGCGGCCGGACCGGATCGATTTCTACACCAATGGGGTGCTGGTATACCGCTTCGACGATCGTGAGGTGCTGGATAAGTGGTTCAATCAAACCATGTGGGTCGTGATCAATAACAGCATACGCTATGCCGGTTTTGAGGAGCTGGGGGAAGATTATTACTCTGAATTCCTGGTGGATTACATCAGGGTATATTCACTGGATGAGTGAGCCGGAAACTTGGGGATCAGCAAAAAACGGTCTAAGGCTTAATGGGCCGGCAAACCAAAATCAGGCAGCACATCCTGGTAAGGATTGGCAAAGTGACCCACGGGATCCTGCCCCAGTTCACTGAGAATGATCTGCCCCTTTTCCGGGTGCAAGACAAATGCCACGAAGCGTTTGGCCAGCTCAGGCTGTTCTGTTTTGTGGGGAATTGTCAGTCCGTACACCATGGCTTCACCATATTCGCTGATACGCTCACCGGGTTTTGCACCCAGGGTTTCCACCATGGAGTACCCGTACCAGGGGTTGAGGTCAAAGTTTCCCAGGCTCAGGCTGTCGGGTAATGTCAAATAGCTCAGACCGTGCTGAACCGCTACGCTGCGGTAAAGAAAGATGTAGTCCAGCTGACCCGTTTCCAGCAGGGCGATCAGGTCCGTTTCCTTGGGCCGGATGTATTCATTGTCCTTGCCCAGCAGGGCCTCCGCAAAACCCTCCCGGCCATATTTTTTCTCTGCCAGCTGGATGGTGAAAACACTCCGCACACCGCAGGGATCCATGTCGGGGTTGCTGCGTCCGTAATTTACCTCATCAAGCAGGAGGATGTCCATCCAATTATCAGTGCTGATACTGTCAGCAAAGCGAGAGCTTGGCGTATATACGATGGACAACTCATTGGTGGCAAAAGGGATATACCAGCTGGCATGATCCGGTATCAGCATGTTCTCGATCACCATGTAGTCGGCCGACATAAACACGTCCGCCCTGCTGTCCAGGTCAATCACCCTCCGGGCTCCCGCTTTGCTCCCCCAAGCTTCGGTAAATATCCTTAAGCCGGGATTCTCTTCCAGGAAGGCATCCGCCAGTTTTTTAACCGGTACGGAAAGGCTTCCTGCGTGTATGATGTGAAGGCTCTCTTCCCGCTGCCTGTCCTGCCGCAGCTCGCATGATGCGAGAATAAAAAAGGAAGCAATAAAAAGGATCAATCTTTGATTGACAGTCATGGCAATTTCTTACTAGTGTGAATTAAACACAACGATTCGAGCTGCAAATGTAACCATTCGGACGGTATGGTTCCATATTGATTACCTTTGCAAAAGCAGCCAACAAAAGAACGATGACAATCATTGGTTTTGATGCAGATGACACCCTTTGGGTCAATGAGACCTATTTCAGGGAAGCAGAATCCCGTTTTTATGATTTGATGGCCGGGTATGGCACACAGAAACAGCTGGCTGATGACTTGCACAAGGTCATCATGCAAAACCTGTCATTATACGGATATGGGATAAAGAGCCTGATGCTGTCGATGACAGAAACGGCCCTGGGCTTTATGAAAGATCGGCCCTCTGCCCGGATCATGGAGGCCATTCTCTCCATCGGAAAAGAGATGCTCAATAAGCCGGTCATCCTGCTGGATGGCATCCAGGATGCACTGGCAGGGCTTCGGGACAAGGGCTATACCATGATTCTGGCCACCAAGGGAGACTTGCTGGATCAGGAAAGAAAGCTGCACAAATCGGGGATGGGGGACTTTTTCCATCACATCGAAATCATGAGCGAAAAAAACGAAGACAGCTACCTGAAATTGCTGTCCAGGCTCCATATCCGGGCGGATGAATTTGTCATGGTGGGTAATTCCCTCAGATCCGACATTCTCCCCGTTGTAAACATCGGCGGTTTTGCCATACACATCCCCTCGCAGTCAACCTGGGTCCATGAGATGATCGATCCAAAACTCATCAATGGCAGCTATCGAACCATACGGCATGCTGCAGAGATACCTGCGGTGCTGGAAGCGCATCATCATCCAAAGAATCATGTCTGAACACGACCGGTAAATAATTGTCTCCATGGAAGCAGACATCATCCTTGTGTTCACCATATTGGGACTGGCCCTGTTATTGTTTTTCACCGCATGGGTCAGGATGGACGTGGTTGCGATATTGGTGATGGTGGCCCTGGCCTTTACGGGTATCACCACCCCCCAGGAGACATTGGCCGGATTTAGTAATCCCGCGGTGATCACCGTGTGGGCTATGTTCATACTTAGCGCCGCGTTGTATCAGACGGGCATTGCAAGTTTTATTGGACAAAAAGTGCTGGTTTTTGCAGGGAAAGGTGAAACAAAGCTGATTGTCCTGATCATGCTGAGTGCAGGTCTATTATCAGGATTTATGAATAATATCGGGGTGGCCGCCCTCATGCTTCCTGTGGTGATGGACATATCACGCAAGCAAAGCATCCCCCCTTCGAGGCTCCTGCTTCCATTGGCTTATGCAACGATGTTGGGCGGACTGACAACCATGATTGGGACACCCCCCAACCTGTTGATTAGTTACACGCTGGAAAGTGAGGGTCTCAAACCGTTCAGCATATTTGACTTCACCCCAATCGGGATCACCGCCTTGCTTGTGGGAACAGCTTTCATGGCGTTTGTGGGAAGGCACCTGCTACCCAGTCTTGATACCATCAGTGAAAGCAGAAAAGAGGCTCTCTCATCCACTCCGTCAGACTACTTCCTGGAAAAAGAAAGCTTTATACTGAAAATTCAGCCTGCCTCTTCGCTTGTGGGCCAAACGCTGGCCAAAAGCCGCCTGAGAAGCGGATTGAGCCTGCATGTCCTATCCATCAACAGGAAAGGCAAAGAAATACTGAATCCCGGTCCGGATACAATCATCAAGAGCCATGACGAATTGCGCGTTCAGGGCAATAAAAATTCACTTAAGGCTTTACAGCACTGGGATCTTAAAGACCTGTCCACTTTGGGCCATACGGCCGGGGAATTACTGGAAAGGAAGCTGAATATCTATGAGGCGAAGCTGACGGGCCACTCTTCACTAAAGGGAAAAAGGCTGCAGGAGACAGATTTCAGACAGAGACTGGGAATTAATGTACTGGCAATCAAAAGACAGAATCGGGTGCTCCATGGCAATCTGCAAGATCAAATCATCCTGGCAGACGATATCCTGTTGCTGCAAGGCCCGGACGAGAGACTCCATATTTAGCAGAAGGAAAAGAAACTGACGGGTATTCAACACGTGTCGGCTAGCAGCCTGATTGAAGGATATAATCTGGATAGATACCTTTTTATTTTACAAGTAAGTGAGAATGCGGATTTGTTCGAACAATCCGTCGCAGAAAGCCAGATTGGCAGCGCTTTTGGGATGACCGCCATCGGCATCTTCCGGGATGATGCCGGGCCGGATTCCTATGCACCGGGCACCAAGCTTCAACCTGGCGATATTTTGTTGATTAAAGCCCTTTATGATGACATTCCGTTGTTTATGGGCCTAAAGGAACTGGACATCATTGATGAGCCCATTTCAGATACGGACAGGCTTGAGAGGGAAGGTATCCAGATGGCTGAAGCAGTACTTTCACCGCGTTCTCCGCTGGCCGGTAAGACATTGCTTGAGATCAACTTTCGACAAAAATACGGTCTGTCTGTGCTGGCCATCATGCGCGAAGGCAAAGCGGTAAAAACCGATGTGCAGCACATGCCCCTGAGATTGGGTGATGCCCTTCTCCTTTATGGAAAGACAGACAGCCTGGAACTTCTTGGACAAGAGGAGCATTTCATTGTACTCACTGCCCTGGGAAAAGGGCCCAGGCGAACCGACAAAGCACTGACCGCCAGCTTGATTATGTTAGGCATTCTCATTCCTGTGATAGCCGGTCTGATTCCACTGGCCATTGCTGCCCTGGCTGGAATTGTTCTGATGGTACTCACGGCCTGCCTGCGGATGGAAGAAGCCTACCGGGCGATTGAATGGCGCGCTGTATTTTTAATAGCCGGGATGCTGCCACTGGGAACAGCCATGCAGAAAACAGGGGCGGCCGGTATCATGGCCGATGGCGTCATCCATGCCTTTGGTTACTTCGGACCCTGGGGAGTCATTGCGGGACTCTATCTGCTAACCGCCACCCTGACCATAGCCATACACCCCGCAGCCCTTGTGGTTATCATGGCACCGGTAGCCCTCGAAGCCGCTGCAAGCTTTGGGATGGCACCCCATACGGTGACCATGGCGGTAGCCATTGCCGCCGCTGCCGTCTTCATCAGCCCCATTTCTCACGCTGCCAATCTGCTGGTCATGGGACCGGGAGGATATCGTTTCTCCGATTACCTGAAGGTGGGTATCCCCATGAGCTTGCTGCTGATGCTGGTTGCCATGCTGTTACTGCCACACATATGGCCACTGTAGGCAAACTGCCACCCAGTTTGGGGATTTCGTCCAATGATCCACTGCCCCCCAAAAAAAACTATTCACGACCTAAACCCATTGGGATTTGATGCTTTCAACACTGGAATAGCCCGAATACAGTGGCAACTAACGTAAGCGGGTTTTTCGGACGCCCCGGTGGATACAGGGACCAGGGCACCAATTTCGTCCAAATGGGTCAATTGGGCAAGTGGTGGACAGCCACAGGGCATCAGAACTTTCAGTCAAGCGCCTGGTGGAGAGGCATTAGCGACAACTCAACGAACGTTACAAGGCACTACCTTCTTAAAAGGCAGGCCAAATCAATCCGCTGTATCAAAGACTGAGCGTAGAGTGCGAACGAAACACCAATGGACGTTCCGCCACTCCAGGAACCCCTGCCATGGCTTTCTGCTCACCCTCCCGCAGGCTATGTGCCGAGCTAAATCATTAAGCAGGTAAGATGGGGTTACTCCCCCAGGTATTTCTCCAGCCAGTTTAGCTGCCTCTGGGCCGCGTCGATGGTGAACTTGGGTTCACGGATGCCGTGAGGCTGACGGGGGTAGGTCACCATTTTCGTGTCGACTCCCAAACGCTTCAGGGCCACGTAAAGCTCGTGCCCCTGGCTGGGTGGCACGCGGATATCCTGTTCAGGATGAAGGATCAGGGTTGGCGTGCTGATGTTCGCCACATTAAAGATGGCTGAGTGGCGCATGTGGCGCTCGTAGTTTTCCCAATATTCACTTTCAAAATAATCGGGCAAAAAGCTGGGGATGTCGGACGTGCCGGTCATGCTGATGAGGTTGGTGACCCCTGCACCCACCATGGAGGCCCTGAAGCGGTCGGTCCGCGTGATGGCGAAAGAGGACATATAGCCGCCATATGACCAGCCCATGATGGCCTGCTGGTCAGGGTCTGCCAGTCCCTCTTCAATCAGCTTGTCCAACCCGGCCTTCATATCATCCAGGTCGCCGTAGCCCCAGTCAGAGAGGTTGGCGAAACGGAAATCCCTGCCATAGCCTCCCGACCCCCTGAAGTTGGGTTGCAGCACAAAGTAGCCTTCGGCGGCAAACACCTGCAGGGGATAAACCGAAGGGGTGCCCACGTAGGTCTCGCCAAACACCCCGGTGGGTCCCCCGTGTACGTGCAGCAAGACAGGATAGCGCTGCCCCTCCTGGTAGTCCAGCGGGTAGATCAGGGGAGCTTCTATCAACATCCCATCGCTGGATTCGTAGGTAATCACTTCAGCCCGGGCCATTTCCGTCAGTTCGTAACCCGCATTCACATGGGTAAGCCGCACCGGCTGGAAGTTTTCCATGTCTGAGACAATCACATCGGGGGCCTGATGGAAGGACTGATGGATGGCAGACAGCCTGTTGCCATCGGCAGATATGGAAAAACCGCTGAAGCGTCCGGGTCCTTCAGTGATCTGACGGTATTGGGCGTCTTCGCCAGTTATGGGCATGGCGAACAGATCGATGGAGGTCCTGTGCAGCTCCATGTAGAAGATTTCATCACCAGCAGGCGACCATTGAATGTTCCTGGGCTCGTCATCGTGGGTCTTGCCCAGTCGCCAAATGGAGCCGTCGTCCAGGTCCATCACCATCATGACCAGGTATCCCGGCCAGCGGTGATCCCCCTGGTCGGTGGTGAATGCCAGGTAGCGCCCGTCAGGCGAGTAGACCGGACTGGCATCGCTGCCGCCCAGATCTACCAGCAGCTCAACATCTCCCCCGGTGGACGGCACAACGGATATGTTGGTCCGAACGTGGTACTCAAGGCCCGGCCTTGGTTGATGGTCAAAGACAATGCTCCGGTCGTCCGGCGACCAGCCGAATTGGCCCACGTGGAATTCACCCTCAGTAATCCGCTCTATACCTTGCATTTCACTGTCTCCCTGGCTGACCTCCACGACATAAAGGTGCGCATAACGCAAATCGGCGTCCATTACATTCACATCTTCCCTCTCCCGCTGCCGGCGCTGCTGCTCCTCACTGAGCGGATCAACCATCGCAAATGCGATGCGGCTGCCGCTGTTAGACCAGTGATATTGCCCCACACTGCCTTCTGCATCGGTCAGCTGCCAGGCCTCTCCACCTGAGGGATCAATGAGCCAAAGCTGCGCATTGTCGCCCCCGCGACTGGAGGTAAAGCTAATCAAACGGCCATCCGGCGACCATTGTGGATTGCTTGCCGACACATCACCCCGGGTCAGCTGGAACTGACGGGAACCGTCGGCCCTGACAAGGTGAATGTGCGTCAGGTAGTCGCTTTTCTCTCCCGCCGTGCGGGACTCCGATACGGTGAATGCCACCCATTCTCCATCCGGGGAGATGGCCGTACCCCCCACCCTCTTAAAGTTTTCCACCATGTAAGCCGGTGTCCATCGGTCGTTTTCAGCCTCTGACTCAGCGCCCAGTGTGCTGCTAAATGCCAGAATGCAAGCCAGAAGTACTGTGGTGATCTGAAGTGTCTTTGCCATTGTTTTAGTTTTCATGATTGGGTTATTGTTCCTTGTTCTTCGCACCCCTTGTTCGTTGTTCCCGTTTATTGAACGCACCTCCTCGCGGAGTAGCTTAAGGGGGGGATAAAGTTAGTAAAATAGTCACTCTTTCGAAGGTGGGCGGATCATCGGCCAGACTGTTTGCGGTGATCCTTCGGCAGACAGGGGGAGCATATTAACGTGTCAAATTTCATATATTTGCAGCTATCTGCCAAGTCTGAGCCATGGTTGGCAGGGCAATGAAAAGATTGATCCCATGAAATACGTCGGAGCACATGTGAGCGCATCGGGTGGCGTGGAGAATGCGCCTATTAATGCCCATGCCATCGGGGCCAGGGCTTTTGGCCTCTTCACCAAAAACCAGAAACGCTGGGTCTCAAAACCATTGACAAAAAAGAGCATAGAGGCCTTCAAAGCCAATTGCGAGAAGTATGGGTTTGCCCCATTCCAGGTCCTTCCCCACGACAGCTACCTGATCAACCTGGGTCACCCTGATAAGGAGGGCCTCAGAAAATCCAGGGATGCTTTTCTTGATGAGATGCAGCGCTGCGAACAGCTTGGACTGGACAGGCTCAACTTCCATCCGGGCAGCCACCTGAACCGCACCGATGAGGAGACCTGCCTCAGGACCATCGCGGAGTCGGTGAACATGGCACTGGACCAGACAAAGGGCGTTACAGCCGTCATTGAGAACACCGCCGGCCAGGGCACCAACCTGGGCTACAGCTTTGAACAGATCCGGTATATCATAGACCACATCGAAGACAAAGACCGCGCAGGAGTATGCATTGACACGGCCCACGCTTATTCAGCCGGGTACGAGATCAAGAGTGCTGAGGGCTTTGAAAATACCTTTGCCCGCTTTGACGAGGTCATCGGGTTCCGCTATTTGAAAGGGATGCACCTCAACGACTCCAAAAAGGCGCACGCATCGCGGGTCGACCGCCACGATCTCATCGGACAAGGGACCCTGGGAGCGGAGGTGTTCATCCGCATCATGAACGATGCCCGCTTCGACAATATCCCCATGATCCTGGAAACCCCCGATGAGAACGAATGGGCCCGGGAGATTGCCTTTCTTTACGACTCGGTCAGGGCTGACTAATGCATCAGTGCGTGGCGTGGCCCACGCCACGGTTCTTCATCCCCAGCGCCACGTGGCTTATTGTCACCGTTCCTTTCTCCTGGCACCAGATTGTGCAGTGGCTGGTTCATTGTGCAGGTGTTATAATTTCCTTGTTGGCTCGGTCTGACGCAGTCACAACCATTTTCTCTTCCTGAAGTAAAGGATCATCCCAATGAGGATAAAAAACATGATTCCCAGGATTACCGGGTAGGCCCAGGGCCAGGAAAGTTCCGGCATGTATTCAAAATTCATCCCATAGATACCCACAATGAAGGTCAGTGGGATAAATAGCGTGGCCACAATGGTCAGCACCTTCATGACCTCATTGGTCCGGTTGCTGATGGCTGACAGGTACATATCCATCAGTCCCGCAGTGATCTCACGGGAAACCTCCACGTTATCAATAATCTGAATGCTATGATCATACACATCGCGGACATAAAGACGAGTGCCTTTGTCCAGTAAGGGAGATTCGGACTTTTCGAAGTGACTGATCAGTTCGCGCATGGGCCAGGCTGCCCGCCTGATGTTCAAAAGCATCCGTTTCATTTCGTGGATGGCTGTGGCCGCCTCCTTCCCGGGGTGGTCGAACACCATCTCCTCGATGCCGTCCAGGCTGTCGCTTACCTTCTCCTGAATCAGGAAGAATTGATCCACTATGGCGTCCAGAAGGGCATAGCATAAATAGTCCGGACCCATTTTTCTAATCCTCCCCTTTGCCTGCCTCAGCCTGTCCCTGACCGGTTCAAACACATCGCCTTGGGCCTCCTGGAATGTAATGATAAAACCCTCGCCAAGGATGATGCTCAGTTGCTCCCACGCCATGGCCTGGCCGGCCTCATCCCACGAAAACATTTTCAACGTAAAAAACAGGAAATGTCCATGATCTTCCATTTTAGGCCGCTGATCTGTGTTGACCACATCTTCCAGCACCAGCTTGTGAATATTGAATTGCTCCCCAATGCTTTGCAAAAAGTCCACATCATGCAGGCCTGACACGTTAATCCAGGTGTTGCCATCATTACCTGCCCCATCCTGAAGCAGGTCTCCTGGTTTAAGGGGGTACGACTCGGTCAGGTGACCAGGTGAATAATTGATCTCGTGCAAGACGGTATTTTTAAGCCTCCTTGTTCCGATGTGCATGAGCGTGCCCGGGGGCAAGCCCGCTTTTTTTGAACGTTTCATTTCATTGTAATTGGGTGAGTCTTTCTCTGTTGTTTATCGAATTTAGGTCATTCCTTGTTGACATTTTCAGGAAGTTCCAGGTGATATTTGCTATGGTTTCTGCCGGAGTTTTGGTGATCCTTTTTTGCCTTATTGCGGGATTTAAAAGTAAGCAATTCTTTCAAGTTCTCGAAAATCAGTATTTTTGAAGGATAGCCGGTGGTTTTTCCCGGGAAGGATTTCATAACAAAACTACAATTAACACCACGTTTATGTACAAAACTATTTTTCTGGCCTGCCTGTTGCTGGGCCTGCAGGCTTGCTCGCAAGACCATCCGGTGGATCATGGCCCATTAATCGATTCAGAAGTCCTGTCTTTTTACGTCGATACGCTGGCAGTGGGTTTACAGAACCCCTGGGGCATGGAGTTCCTTCCTGATGGGAGAATACTCATTGCAGAACGGCCAGGTAACTTAAGGATCTGGCAAGATGGCAAGCTGTTGGATGAGCAGATTGAGAACCTGCCCCAAATATGGGCGCACGGACAAGGGGGACTCATGGATGTGGTGATGCATCCAGCCTACGCTGACAACCAGATGCTTTACCTGGTGCACGGGGCCAGGGACGCCAGCGGCGGGAGTACGGCCATCAGCCGTGGACGCCTGGAGGGCAGTCGCCTCACCGGCGTGGAAACCATATTTCACTCACATCCCCTCACAGAAGCAGCACATCACTTTGGCAGCCGGATCGTCTTTGATGACCAGGGCTACCTCTTCTCCACCATTGGCGACAGGGGGGTGATGCACACCTCGCAGGATCTGTCCAGTCACAATGGTACCATCATCCGCCTGTATGATGATGGGGGTGTGCCGGCAGACAACCCATTTGTTGACCAGGCAGATGCCCTCCCAGAGATATGGAGCTACGGCCACCGGAACATCCAGGGGATGCAACTGCATCCGATTAGCCGAGAATTGTGGGCCATAGAGCACGGTCCGCTGGGAGGCGACGAGATCAACCTGATCCATAAGGGGGCCAATTATGGCTGGCCACTGGTCACCCATGGCATCAACTACGACGGCACCACCATCACACCCGATACCACGGCACCCGGAATGATAGACCCCATCCTGCACTGGACTCCCTCCATTGCACCTTGCGGCTTTGCCTTTGTCGACAGTGGGCGCTACCCGCAATGGGAACACGACATGCTGGTTACAGCCCTGGCCGGTCAACATCTCCACAGGGTGGTTTTTGAGGACACCCTGGTGGTGCATACCGAGAAGATCCTCCAGGGAATGGCGCGATTCCGTGCCATTGAGCAGGGCCCCGATGGTTATCTCTACGTGCTGACAGAACACCCGGGACTGTTATTCCGGCTGATCCCGGAGTAGCCATGTACCAGCTGATCCCATCACTTCATTGACCTTGAACTCATCAAACTGCAGTCAAAATTTTGTTTCTAACCATATAACCATTTAGCATGCGACACATTTTTATTGCCTCCATAATCATCACACTCTTTCTTTTCCTGGGATGCTCCACCATCCGGCCCTCAGCCGAAAAAGATGCGGACAAATCGAGGACCACACAATCAGACTACGACAAACTGATGGCGGAGGCAGATTTTGTGGAAGAAGGCCTGTTCACGGTGTTCCAGACAGATGACAAGCTATATTTTGAGATTCCCCTGGCCGAAACCAACCGCGACATGCTGCTCGTGAGCCGGGCTGCCGCCGCACAGGCGGGCACAGGCTACGGCGGACAACGTGTAAACAACCAGGTGGTGCGCTGGGAGCGTGTACGCGACCGCATCCTGTTTCGTTCGGTGATGCACGACATTACCGCCGACACCACCAGCAACATTTACAGGGGGGTTCGCACCTCCTCCTTCGCTCCCATCCTGGGTTCATTCAAGATTGAAACTTACAACGCCGACTCCACCGCCGTGGTGGTGGACGTTTCCCGGCTTTATGTCACCGACGTGCCTGAAATGCATCCCGGCCGCCGTTACCAGGCCCGCCGCCTGGACAACGATCGCAGCTTCATCGACGGGGCCCGGGCTTTTCCTGAGAATGTGGAAGTGCGCAGCGTGCTGACCTTCCAGGCCGACCAGGTGCCCGGTCGCAGAAACCTGAACACCATTTCGGTGAAGATGAACCACTCCATGATGCGCCTGCCCGAAGTGCCCATGATGCCCCGGCTCCATGATCACCGGGTAGGATACTTTTCGGTGAGCACCACCGATTTCAGCCAGGAAACCCATCGGGCGGAGCGCCTGCGGATGATCACCCGCTGGCGGCTGGAGAAGCAGGATCCGGAGGCCGAATTGTCGGACCCCATAAAGCCCATCACTTTCTATGTGGACTACGCCACCCCTGAATGGCTCATCCCCTATGTAAAACAAGGGATCGAAGACTGGCAGCCCGCCTTTGAACAAGCGGGATTCACCAATGCCATCATCGCAAAAAGGGCACCCACCCCGGAAGAAGACCCGGACTGGAGTCCCCTTGACATCCGTTATCCCACCGTTCGCTGGTATCCTTCCCGCACCATGAACGCATACGGTCCCCACGTGCATGATCCCCGCAGCGGTGAGATCATCACCTCCTCCATAGGCATGTATCACAATGTGATGAACCTGCTTCGCAACTGGTATTTCGTGCAGTGCGCAGCGGCCGACGAGCGCGCCCAAAGCCTCCCCCTGCCCGACGACATCATGGGCGAACTGGTGCGCTATGTGGTAGCCCATGAGGTGGGTCACGCCATTGGTTTGCCCCACAATATGAAAGCCAGCGGGACGGTGCCCACCGACAGCCTGCGAAGCCGTACCTTCACCGAAAGGTACGGCACCACTCCCTCCATCATGGACTATGCCCGGATGAACTATGTGGCGCAACCGGGCGACGACGCCTTCATGCTCCCCATTGTCTCCATCTACGACCTCTTTTCCATCGAATGGGGCTATAAGCCTTTTCCACAGGCCAGCACCCCGCAGGAGGAGCGTCCGTTCCTGAATGAGATCGCCGCCCGGCAGATGGATGAACCCATGCTGCGTTTCGGCGACCTCTCAAACATAGATCCCACCCAGCAGCGGGAAGCCCTGGGCGACAATCACGTGAAAAGCAGCGGATACGGCATCGCCAACCTGGAGCGCATCATGGAATTCATCGTGGATGCGGCCGGTAAGGAAGGTGAAGATTACAGCACCTTGCAGGAGCTTTACAATAACGTGCTTCAGCAGCATAACCGTTACCTTGGTCATGTGGTCACCTGGGTGGGCGGAGTGATCAGTCACCGCAAGGTATATGGCCAGGAGGGCGTTGTTCACACACCGGTGGAAAGGGACAGGCAGGAAGAGGCCATCCGCTTCCTTGCCGAGCACGGTTTTGCCACCCCCGAATACCTGCTGCGACAGGATGTTTTGCGCCTCCTGGAGCCCGCTGGTGCATCCGACCGCATCATGGGGGGACAACGAATGATCCTGGGCCAGCTGCTCAGCGATGCCCGCATCAAGCGCATGGCGGAGATTGAGCTCAGC
>SKNE01000065.1 GCA_007120675.1 Bacteroidales bacterium | reverse complement strand
TTCCCCTTTAAACTCCCCTTTGGAAGCAAGGGTCTTCAGCTTTTGAGTTGCATCTACTGCGTTGGATATGAGCTCACGCAGAAAAATTTCATGATCTGAATACAGAAACTTCTTGATGATGGGGAAAATGTTTTCCGTCTGGACATTGATCTTTCCTTTTTGCATATGCCTGGGGTTTTATGTTGATCGTTGCAGTGTTTTTCAGCTCCTGCAAAGCAAAGGATGTGCCACAGGCAGCCAACTGCCAAAATGTCCGTTGACAGCCCTTCCATCCCCGGAAGGGAAAAAATTAATGGGCTGATAAACAAGATCCTGCTGTTTGTCAGACTAAATGCAAGGCTTAGCAGGGAATCCGTCATCCTGTTTGTCTGAATTGTAATTTCTCCTGTATATTTGCAGGAGATGGCCGGTCGTTGTGTGCGCGCTTCCACTGCCAGCAAGCACCAGGGGTGTATCGTGATACCTCGATTGTTCTATTGTCTTTGCCTCGCGACCGGGTCTTGATCTGTCACCATTTACTCACAAAATCACCAGGACAACAGATGAAGCACTCAATGATTTCCTTACCAGTCAAGGCGTTGGCCTTGCTTTTCATCCCCATGCTGTCATCCTGCGAAAGCAAGGAAGAGGACAAGTTCATTGGGATTCAGTTATGGTCTGTTCGTGAGGCCATGCAGGCTGACCCTCACGGCACCCTGGAAGCCCTGGGAGAGATGGGCTACGCTTTTATCGAGGCAGCAGGATATGGCGATGGCCAGTTTTACGGCATGGATCCCCTGGATTTCCGCCAACTGGTGGAGAAGCACGGGATGGTCTTTCTGAGCTCGCATACCGGGCGCGATCTTCCGGGAGCCGATGGCTGGGAGGAGGCCATGGACTGGTGGGAGGAGTGCATCGATGCCCATGCAGCGGCCGGCGTAAAATACATTGTACAGCCCTGGATGGGGGCTGCCGGCTATGATAGCCTTGAGGGCCTTAAGGCGTTCTGCGATTATTTCAACGCCATTGGCGCCATGTGCAACGAGGCGGGCATCCGCTTCGGCTACCATAATCATGCCGGGGAGTTCAGGAGCCTGGAAGGGGTGATCATTTACGATTACATGCTGGAGCACACCGATCCCGGCAAGGTGATGTTCCAGATGGACCTCTACTGGGCTTACGACGGGGGCGCGGATCCGGTGGACTATTTCCGTCGCTTCCCCGGCCGTTTTGAGCTGTGGCACGTGAAGGACGAGGCGGAGGTGGGCGCCAGCGGCCTGATGGATTTTGAAAGGATATACCGTGAGGCAGGACTGGCCGGACTGAAGTACAGCATTGTGGAGGTGGAGCAATACAATTACGAGCCCCTGGAAAGCGTCCGCGTCAGCCTGGATTACATGCTGCAGGCTGATTACGTTAGGTAGGCAGGCGGTGGAGGCATGGCAGAACGATGCGTCCCGGTCCGGCCATCCCCTGGTGGTCGGTTATTGCCCCAATGAGCCGGGCCTGAATTGTGTGAACCGCCCGGGGCGGCCTTTCCGCGCAAATGATTATATTTGCCCGGTTCAACCTGCAGCACCCCACTAAGATGAAGCGGTTTTTCTTTCCCAAAAACAGGCCATACAGCGCTTTCCTTATTTACGGCTTCATCATTGGCGTCGTGTTTATCATGCTATCGATGCGCGTCATGGATTACACCTCCACCGATGAGTTTTGCATGAGTTGCCATGTGCATCCCCATGCGGAGGAGAGGTGGGTGCTGTCGACACATTATGACAATCCCTCCGGCATTGTGGTGCACTGTGTCCAGTGTCATCTTCCCCCACCCGGCGATTTTGACCACCTGTGGGCCAAGATCACGACCGGCGCACGGGATGTGTATGGATTTTTGTTCAAGGACCCCGATGAGATCAATTGGGATGCCAAGCGGCACATCACCCAGGCTGTCAGGCACACCTATGAGTCCTCCTGCATACATTGCCACCAGCAGTTGTTTCCACTGCAATTATCGGAGGAGGGCATGCACGCACACCTCTATTATGACAACCACCGGGATGAGCTCAACTGCCTGAACTGCCATCTTCACGTGGGGCATTTTTCGGAGCACGCCCAGGAGATCCTGGATTTCGGTTTCGGGCAGGTCTCCCATGTGCCGGAGGAGGTGTACGAGGAGGCGGCCACGGTGGAGTCGTTCGAGCGATTCACGGAAACCATTCCCGGTACCAATGTCCGGTTCGACATGCTGCCCATCCCGGGTGGCCGTTTCATGATGGGGAGTCCGCCCGACGAGCCGGGACGCAGGGACAACGAGGGTCCGCAGCGCGAGGTGGAACTCAGCCCTTTCTTTATGTCGGAGATAGAGGTGAGCTGGGACATGTACATGGCCTTTTACAGGGAAACAGTCTCTGAGGGTCGCCCCTCGCAGGACCTGATGGCCAGCGTTCAGGCGGGCATGGATGCCATCAGCGGACCCACCCCGCCCTGGGGGAGTCCGGACCAGGGCTGGGGATACGGCGACAGGCCCGCCATCACCATCACCTGGCATGCTGCCAATGTGTTCTGCCAGTGGCTCAGTGAAAAGACAGGCAAAACCTATCGTCTGCCCACGGAGGCAGAGTGGGAGTACGCTGCACGGGGAGGCACTTCTGGGGCCTACTTTTTCGACGGCAGGCCGGAAAGGTTCAGCAGGCAGCGATGGATCAACCGCCTCTTTGGCGCCGATACCACCACCATCAACACCTATGTGATTTACGAAGCCAACAGTTTTTACCAGACGCAAAGGCCCGGGATGGTCGGGCCGAACCCTTTCGGACTAAAGAATATGCTGGGCAATGTATGGGAGTTTTGCTCCGACTACTATGCGGAGGATGCCTTTGCCCATTACCCGGCGGGGCAGGTCATGATCAACCCGCAGGGTCCCCCCACCGGCACCGAGCGTGTCATCCGCGGCGGATCATTCCGCAGCGACGCATACGATGTGCGGGCCGCCAGGCGCAGCCACACACGCCACGATGCCTGGCTGCTGACCGACCCCCAGATACCCAAGAGCACCTGGTGGTACTCCGACGTTTTCGACGTGGGCTTCCGCGTAGTGATGGACCCGGGCCAATGACCCCCACACCCCTCGACCACAAACAGGGCCAAACAGACAAACCAAAAAACCTACCGCTATGAAAGAAAACACCCAACTCACTGATCGCCGCCAATTCATCAAAGGCGCTGCAGCCGTCGCTGCAGCAGGGGCGCTGGGCGCAGGGGCCCTGCTGCAATCGTGCAGCCGGGACAGAACCAAAGCCGTGGTGCCCACCTTCCTGGACCAGGCACCCGACGGACGTGAACTGAAGACCGGCCTCATTGGCTGCGGCCACCGGGGCACGGGGGCAGCCATGAACTTCGTGGATGCGGGCAATGGCTTGCGCATCACCGCCATGGGAGATGTGTTTGCCGACAGGCTTAACAGCTGCCGGCATCACCTCAAGGAGCAGCGCGGCGTGGAGGTGCCCGACGAAAAGTGTTTCGTGGGTTTCGACGCTTACCAGAAAGTGATTGAGAGTGATGTGGATGTGGTGCTGCTCTGCGCGCCGCCATACTTTCGGCCCAGTCACTTCGACGCAGCCGTGAGGGCCAGGAAGCACGTCTTCCTGGAGAAACCCGTTGCCGTTGACCCCGTGGGCACGCGAACCGTCATGGCCTCGGCCAGGATGGCTGATGCGGCGGGACTCAAGGTGGTGGCAGGAACGCAGAGGCGGCACCAGCGGGATTATGTGAGCACCTATGAACAGATCCGTTCGGGCATCATTGGCGATATCGTGGCGTCCAACTGCTGGTGGAACCAGCAACGGCTCTGGTATGTGCAGCCCCAGGACGGGTGGGATCAGATGACGGCCATGCTGCGCGACTGGGTCAACTGGCGCTGGTTGTCGGGCGACATCATCGTAGAGCAGCACATGCACAATATCGACACCGTTTACTGGTTCACCGGCAAGTATCCGGTCAAAGCCCTCGCATTTGGCGGCCGCCACCGGCGTCTCACAGGCGATCAGTACGATTATTTCAGCACCGATTTCGTCTTTGACGACAACACCCACATGCACAGCATGTGCCGCCAGATGGACGGCTGCACCAACAACATATCTGACCGCATCAGGGGCACCAGGGGCTACACCAATTGCCAGAACGAGATCTACGACCATAATGGTCAGCTCATATGGTCTTACGAATACCCGGTGGGTGAGGACGGACAGCCCTCTCCGCAAGCCATGATGAGTCCCTACGTGCAGGAAATCATCCACCTGGTGGAAGCCATTCGCCAGGACAAGGCCCTGAATGAGGCAGAAGACTGTGCCATCAGCACCATGGTGGCCATCATGGGCCGTATGTCGGCCTATACCGGCCGGGAAGTCACCTACGAAGAGGTGATGAACTCCAATTTGCGTTTGGGTCCGGCCAAGCTGGCTTTCGGCCCGGTGGACATCCCCATCGAAGTACCTGTGCCCGGGGCCTAGGGGCGCATGATGATAAAACAAAACCACTCACCATGAAAAAACAGCCTTTGTTACTGTCATTGATGGCCTTTACGCTGTCTGTCATCCTCCATTCCTGCGGAAGCGGGGAGCAGGAAGAGCACTGGATTCCCCTGTTCAACGGAAAAAACCTGGATGGGTGGGATATCAAGATCGCCGGCTACGAGCTGAACGAGAATTATGGGAACACCTTCCGTGCGGAGGATGGCGTTCTGCTGGTCTGTTATGACCAATACGAGGACTTCGGCAATCGCTTCGGTCATATATTTTATCACCAGCCCTACTCCCATTACAAGCTTCGGCTGGAATACCGTTTTTATGGTGACCAGGTGCCCGGCGGGGCCGGGTGGGCCTGGCGCAATAACGGGATCATGTTTCACTCTCAGTCGGCTGCCAGCATGGAGTTTGATCAGTATTTTCCCGTCTCGGTGGAGGCGCAGCTACTGGGCGGACTGGGTGATGGGACCCGTTCCACCGGCAACATCTGTACACCCGGCACCAATGTGGAGGTGTGTGGACAGAGAATCCCTGATCACTGCATCGACGTGGGCGGCCCCACCTTCCATGGGGATGAGTGGATAAGGTTTGAGCTGGTGGTTTATGGCGATTCCCTGGTGCATCATATCGTGGAGGGGGACACCATCGCCACCTATGGCAACATCCGGCTTGAAGAGGGTGGCTTGCCCCTTGGGAAGGGCCATATCGCGCTGCAGGCTGAAAGCCATCCCACCGCCTTCCGTAACATCGAGCTGCTGGTGCTGGAGGGCCATTAGGATAGCCTTACCGGCGCCGGAAGGACCGGTGTTCCTTACTCCTGGTCCAGGGATATCTCCTCCAGGGTTTTCCCCTTTGTCTCCGTCACCAGGCGGCGCACGAAGAAGTAGGCGATCAGTCCGAATGCCGCGTAAATCCCGTAGGACACACCCAGTCCGATGGAGGCCAGCAGCACCGGAAAGCTGATTGTGATCAGGAAGTTGGATCCCCACTGCGTGAGTCCGGCCACGGCCAGCGCAGCACCCCTGAACTTATTGGAGAACATCTCACCCAGCATCACCCACATGATGGGGCCCCAGGTGAAGGCAAAAAAGGCGATGTACAGGTTGGCGGCGAGAAGCGCCATGATGCCACTGGTGCCGCCCATCTCGATTCCGTGGGCTGCATCTTCGGCGCCCATGGCAAAGATGATGGCCAGCAGTCCCAGCATGACGGCCTGTCCCAGTGCCCCGATCATCAGCAGGGGTTTGCGTCCCACCCGCTCCACCAGGTAGATGGCCAGGAAGGTGAAGGCAATATTTACGCCGCCCGATATCACGTTGGTGAGCAGGGCGTCGGCCTCGGTGAATCCCGCGGCCTGCCACAGCACTGAACCGTAATAGAAGACCACGTTGATCCCGGTGAACTGCTGCAAGGCAGCCAGTCCGATACCCACCCAGACGATGGGATGCACCTGCCCGGTTTTTTTGTTGATGATGTCGGACAAACGGGGCTTGCGTTCACCGAATACTGTCTGCTGTATCTCGGCCACCTGCCTGCGGGCTTTTTCCATGTTTGTCAGTGATGCCAGCACCTCCATTGCACGGTCGGACCTGTTGGCAGCCACCAGGTATCGTGGGGATTCAGGGATCAAAAGCAGGAAGATAAAGAAGAGTGAGGCCGGGATGAGTTCCATCCAGAACATCCAGCGCCAGGCGCCAAAGCCCCACCACAGCTCAGCCGAGGCGCCGCCGGCCGCATTGGCCAGGTTGTAGTTACTGAAGAAAGCCAAGAAGAGTCCCAGCACGATGGCCAGCTGCTGCAGGGAGATGAGCCGTCCCCGGATATTGGCAGGGGCGATCTCCCCGATATAAGCCGGTGAGAGGATGCTGGCTGCCCCCACCGCCAGTCCGCCCATGATGCGGAAGAAGACAAACTGGGATGAGCTGGCACTGATGCCTGATCCCCAGGCACTGATGATAAAGGCGATGGCCGCTACGATGAGCACATGCTTTCGTCCGAACTTATCGGCCAGGGTGCCGGCAAAAAACGCGCCGGCGGCACAACCCAGCAACATGGAGGCCACGTTGAAGCCGGTACCCACCGCATCGGAGTCGAATGCCTCCTGGAGGGCACCCACGGTGCCGTTGATCACCCCACTGTCGAAGCCAAAGAGGAAGCCCCCCAGGGCGGCCACCACCGACAGAAAAATTACACGCGGCAGGTTGTTCTCCGAAGCCGCTGAAACACCTTGCTGTTCCATCAGATCAACTTTTTTGTTACTTACATTTAGTGATTGTCCCGGCCCGCCTGATGCACATAGCCTTTCTTTGTTGGACTTAAAGGTCACATCCAAACAGGCCTTTACAAAATTATCCCATTGGTTTGGGCAGTCAAGCACACCGGCAGCCATTCACACCTTTTACTGCACGGCAGCATGCCGCCACGCAATGTACGAAATTAATGCACAAATTGGCCATTTTTTTGCCTTCTGACCGATGCTTCGTCGTCCGGACTCCGGGTGGTCATGGTAAAAAACACCTGAGATATCCGGCATCAAAGCCAGGCATCAAAACCCCACGGGCTGAAAGCAAAATTTTTTTATATTTGTCTTTTCCCCAGCCCATCATTAACCAAACAAAAGATATATCCAT
>SKNE01000063.1 GCA_007120675.1 Bacteroidales bacterium | reverse complement strand
TTACCTTTGTGCGTGACCAGGAACTGGCCAACAGGGGGGCTTTCGGGGTTAAACCGGCAGAGTTTGATGAGGAGGGTAACCTGATCAGGGAAGGCAAAAACCTGAATGCAGAGTTTGGTGCGCTGCTGAATGTTGTATTTAATAAAGAGGTGTTTGAGGATGTGGATGTGGAGTCGCGCCTGACCCTGTTCAACAATTTGGTAGACGACGACAGCAGCAACCGGAAAAACACCGATGTTGACTGGGAGATCACGGTGAACCTGAAGGTCAACAGGTACATTACCGCATCCGCCTTTTTCCACATGCTGTATGATCACGACACCCTGATACCGGTGATCGATGAGGAGGGTGTCCAGACGGGCACCACCCGGAAGCTGCAGGTGAAACAGATGCTTGGGATCGGACTTTCTTACCGCTTCTAGCCCTTTGTTTTGTCCAGGTGATGAAAAAGCAGCTCCATCTGCTCTTCCACCGGCCGGTCACCAGGCAGCCAGTGTATGGCGATCCCTTTCCTTTCCATTCTCCGGAACCATGTCATCTGCCGCTTGGCAAACTGGTGTATGGCGGTATTTAGTTTGGTGAACATCTCATTGTAGGTGAGATGTCCCCTCAGGTGGCTGCTCAGGTAGCGGTATTCCAGGCCGTAGTAATGAAGTTTTTTCGGCGAAACCCCCTCATCCATCAACCTTTGTACCTCCCGTAGCATGCCCATTTCCAGCCGCTCTTTGAGTCGCTGGGTGATCCGCTGGCGCAGCGCCTCACGCTCCCTGTGGATGGCAAAAACCACATGCTGCAAAGGGCTGACCTCCTCCCCGGATCCGGCATGCTGTCTCTCATGCTCAGCGATTTCGATGGCGCGTAAAAGGCGCAGCCTATCGGTGATGTCGGTGGTATTGTGCAGCTTCTTCAATTGGGATAGCCGCTGAACCAGCTGCTCCATGGATTGGGCTTCCAGCTCCCTTCGAAGAGAGGGGTTGTGGGGGACAAACCGGAGCGGATAGCTGGTGATGGCCGCCTCTATGTACATCCCGCTGCCCCCGCAAAGCACGGCCTGTTTTTTTCGGCTGGTGATGTCGTCAAATGCCCTCCGGAAGTCCTGCTGAAACGAGAACAGGTTGTATTCGCTGCCCGGCTCGGCAATGTCCACCAGGTGATACGGAATAAATCGATCCCCCACCCTGTAGTCTTCCAAATCCTTGCCTGTACCCAGGTCCATGCCCCGGTACACCTGCCGTGAGTCTGCACTGATGATCTCACCATCCAGTTCAAGGGCCAGGCGGACTGCCAGGCGGGTCTTCCCGGTGGCTGTCGGGCCGGTGAGGACAATGAGCAAGCCTTGTGGATGTGCTCTCATGCCAGGTCATTGATTTGGTAGCTGGTCTCGACGCGCTGTAAGTCACATCTGATTTTGTCCAGCAGCGAAATGGAAGCCTTTTGAAAGTCCAGCTGGTGCCACTGCCGGGACTCATCCTCATTCAGCTTAAGGTGATGCTGACAGGTTTTGTGGTCTGAACCGGCCACATGCGGATGATGCTGGCCATACCACGCCTTGAGGTGGCCTTCATCGCTGGTGTTTCGACTTTTGGATGACGCTTTAAGGAATTGTAACACCCTCAATCCATCCACTTTCTGGTGACAGGCCCTCACGAAGTGATCCACCGAACGGGCATTGGCACGCAAGGGGGCAAAAGGGTCCCTTTCCCTGAAATGCCCGGCCAGGAATTCACCTATGGGGGTGTCCAGCTCCCTGGTGTAAAGAGCCGGAAACTGGGCATAGCTTTGGCCAACCTGGTCAAACAGATCATGGGGGTAGATGGGGTAGGAGGTCCAGTCGCCCCGGCTTCCTTTGATAAGGGCGGGACCGGTGCCAAAGAACACCCTGTCTGAGTACCGGGTTGCAGGATACACCTTGTGGCTGTTGTGCTGGCATATCCAGCCTGCCTTCCTGATCTTTTGCAACAGGTAGAAATCTTCCCCGCTCTTTTTGGGCGTGATGCCACCAATGCTGCGATAGGTATGGATGGGCATGGCCATGGCCGACCCCAGCGCTGTAAAGGAGTAAGGAGAGCCGATCCGCCACATATTGATCACGTAATATCGCATGTAGATCTCGTAGCGCAACATGGACCTGTCCAGGCGCTCATCACCGCTGAGCTGGTGGAAATAAGGATTGGACAGGGCCAGGGCATTCGGGTAGGACTGGAAGCAGTCCCTCACCGATTGAATATATCCAGGATCAAAGAGGCTGTCCGCATCCAGGCTCAGCAGGATATCCGTATCCCGGGCCGTGCGGTCGATGGTGTCCATCAACAGCTTTCTTGCGTGTCCCACCCCATGTTGTTTGCCCTTCCACCCCTTTCCCGGGCTGCTCCGGTCGATGATGTGCAGATTGTCCGCCCCCAGGCTGCGCAGGTAAAGCAATGTATCGCGGTTGTCCAGGCAGACGGAACGGTTCTCTTCGTCTGTCCACCAGGCGTCAGGCTGGTTGACACAGACCCAGAAGCGAACCTTCCCGGCCTTTTCGCGTATCAGGCTTTCCAGGACGGTGGGCAGCCAGCCCGATTCCCCCATGGCCGGAATGGCTACGTGCACGGTGGCATAAAGATCATCCTGATGCATGGTTCACCGGGTGGTAAATCTGCAACCGTCACCCATCCAGCGCATCCTTCTTTTTCAGGAAGGCCGAGGTGATAAGCGAAAAGACAAAGCCCACAAAGGTCATTGAAAAGATGCTGCCGATCATCATGATGACAGGATTCACCATCATCCGGGCAAACTCAATCTGCTGATCGGTGGCATTGGGATCCCTTTCAATCATCCCTATTTCAGCCGCATCCCTGAGCTGTTCCAGCGCGTCCGGTGCCAGGTAACTGAAAAAGATAAAGGTAAAGATCCCACCCAGCAAGGAGGCAAACAGGGCAACCAGGGTGCCGAAACCCAGCGCCCTGCCATAAGAGATGAACCCGCCATTGAGTTCATCACGAAAGTGTTTGGTGCCCAGAATGATCCCTGCCAGCAGAATGACCCAAGAGAGATAGGACAACCAGGTCACCTCCATCAGTCCAAGCAGGTAAATAATCAGTGACAGGGCTATTAAGCCCACTCCCGTGATGAAGCCTGCATTCAATGAGGGTTTGAGCAGCCCGGTTTTTGTGGCGCTTTCGGTGTTGACTTCCTTATCCGGCATTGTTTCCATGGTGATTGATTTAGGTTAGAAATAGACAAAGCGATTGCAAAAATACAAAAGCTGTGGTATTTTTTGTACCTTTGCAGCGGGTAAGTCGGGTACGACCAGCTCCCGCTGAATTCCCCCAGGACCGGAAGGTAGCAAGGGTAGGCGGTTGTAGCGGTGCGATATCCGGTCTTACCCGTTTTTTTTCCCGATCCCGGCACCCCGCCTGTTTAATTCCTTGCAACCAAACCAGGATAGAGCTATATTGCATATATACAGATAATTAGGTCAGATTTGACTGCCCTGCAAAGCCTTCCCGACCGGGTAAGCCAAAAGGAAATTATTAAGTATCTTTGGCTGTTCGTTCATTGTTGAATTAATCATGCATTGATGAGGTTTTTTATTGATACGGCCAACCTGGATCAGATCCGGGAGGCCATGGATCTGGGCATCTTGGATGGGGTAACCACCAACCCCTCGCTAATGGCCAAAGAGGGCATTCGCGGTGAAGAAAACATCCGTAAGCACTATGTAGCGATCTGTGAGATTGTTGATGGGGATGTCAGTGCCGAGGTGATCGCGACAGACTACGAGGGGATCATCAGGGAAGGGGAGGCTTTGGCAGCCCTCCATCCGCAAGTAGTGGTCAAGGTTCCCATGATCAGGGAGGGGGTGAAAGCCATCAGGGCATTTCACTCGAAAGGGATCAGGACCAATTGCACATTGGTCTTTTCACCCGGGCAGGCCATCCTGGCTGCAAAGGCCGGTGCAACCTATGTGTCCCCCTTCATCGGCCGGCTTGACGACGTATCCACTGACGGTGTTGAATTGATTGCCCGGATTGTGGACATATACCGCTATTACGATTTACCCACACAGGTACTGGCTGCCAGTATCCGTCACAGCATGCATATTGTGGACTGTGCCGAGGCTGGTGCTGACGTGGTCACCTGTCCCCTGGATCCCATCCTTGGTTTGTTGAAACATCCGCTGACTGACATTGGCCTGGAGAAATTCCTGGCGGATCATCGTAAGTCACAACAATAATGCAATCAGGTATGAACAGAGCCATTTATTTTGTTGTCCTTTTGCTGTGCATCCCGGCCATCATGCAGGCTGCGCAAGCAGTGCGCGATGACAGGGTCAGCCGCGTCCTGGCTGAAGACCCCGACAGGACTTTCCTGGTATACAAATACGAAATAAAGCAAAACATTGCACCACCTGCCCTGCACCGCACACAACGCGCCTTCATGGAGGCTGACAGCCTCCAGGCCGATTTTGTTCTCCTGCACATGAACACCTACGGGGGTATGGTGGATGCAGCCGACTCCATCCGCACACGCATCATGCAAAGCCGTATCCCCGTCATTGTGTATGTGGACAACAATGCCGCATCGGCCGGGGCGCTGATATCCATCGCTGCAGACCGTATCTATATGCGGCCAGGGGGCAATATCGGTGCGGCCACCGTGGTGGATCAGACCGGGGAGGTGGTGCCGGACAAATTCCAGTCATACATGCGCTCCATGATGCGTTCCACGGCAGAGGCGAAGGGCCGTGATCCGGATATTGCACAGGCCATGGTGGACCCATCCATAGAGATTGAGGGGGTGATTGAGGCAGGTAAGGTGCTCACCTTCACAGCATCAGAAGCCATGCGTTTTGGTTTTGCCGAGGGGATGGCGGAGAGTGTGGAAGAAGTACTGGAGCTTGCAGGGATTGAGCGCTATGAGATCGTTGAGCAACGGCTGTCCTTCACGGACCGCGTCATACAATTCCTGATCAACCCCATCGTCAGCGGCATTCTTATCATGCTGATCCTTGGGGGCATCTATTTTGAGCTGCAAACCCCCGGCATAGGTTTCCCCATCCTGGCATCCATATCTGCTGCCCTCCTGTATTTTGCGCCCCTCTACCTGGAGGGTCTGGCCACACACTATGAGATCGCCCTGTTTATCCTTGGCTTATTGCTCATAGCCATCGAGCTGTTTGCCATCCCCGGTTTTGGGGTTACAGGTGTGCTGGGGGCCATCTTCATGATATCGGGCCTGGCACTGGCCATGGTGGGAAATACGGGTTTTGACTTTACCGGCGTGCCTTTTAACGAAGTGCTGATGGCCTTTCTGATCGTTATCATCGCCTTCTTTTTGTCTCTCACCGGCTCATTTTACCTGGGACAAAGACTTTTTACCACCAACAGGTTCGGTGAGCTGGCACTGAACACGGTCCAGGAAACGAGCTCAGGCTATACCTCAGCCGACGTGACCATGCGGTCACTGGTGGGCAAGACGGGTATGGCATTCACCATGCTGCGGCCCAGTGGGAAGGTGGAGATCGAAGATGAGGTGTATGATGCCACCGCATTGACAGGCTTCGTGGATAAGGGGGAGGGGATTCGTGTGGTTAAATATGAAACTTCCCAGGTCTTTGTTGTAAAAGTCTGACAATAAATTAAAAGCCGGTATGATGCACCCAAAGAGCATCTCACCCCTGTATACAGACCTGTACCAATTGACCATGGGCCAGGCCTATTTTCTCAGTGGCCGTCACGAGCAGGCAGCTTGCTTCGATTATTTTTTCCGTAAGATCCCCTTCGATGGCGGATACGTGATCTTTGCCGGACTGGGGGATCTTTTGCCCCTGGTTGAAAACCTGCGTTTCCACGAGGAGGATCTCCGCTTTCTGCAGCGGTCAGATTTCCATCCCGATTACCTGGATTACTTGCGTGAATTCCGTTTCAAAGGGGAGATCACAGGCATGCAGGAAGGAGAGATTGTTTTTCCAGTGGCACCCATACTCCGGGTGGAGGGCAGTCTGCTGGAGACACAGCTGGTGGAAACGCTGCTGCTGAATGTGTTGAATTTTCAATCCCTGATCGCCACAAAAGCAAATCGCATCAGGCACTCTGCGGGAAAAAGGGCACTGAGCGATTTTGGCCTGAGGCGGGCCCAGGGCCTGGGTGGCATCATGGCTTCGCGGGCAGCCATTATCGGTGGTTTTGACAGCACCTCCAACGTAATGGCTGCCAGGGACAATGATCTGAAGGCAGCGGGGACGATGGCCCACTCTTTCATTGAGAGCTACGACCACGAAAAAGATGCTTTCAGGGCCTACGCCGACACCTTTCCCGACGATTGCGTCCTCCTGGTCGACACCTATAATACCCTCAAAAGTGGGTTGCCCAACGCCATCGAGATAGGTAAGGAGTTGGAGTCCAAAGGAAAGCGCCTCAAGGGTGTACGGCTCGATAGCGGCGACCTGGCCTATTTCGCGAAGAAAGCCCGCGCCATGCTGAACAAGGCTGGTATGGACTATGTGAAAATCGTTGTCTCCAACCAGCTGGATGAGCACGTGATCAAAAGCCTGCTGGACCAGAAAGCCCCCATTGATGTGTTTGGTGTGGGCACCAGCATGGTGATCGGACGTCCGGACGGAGCAATTGACGGGGTATACAAATTGTCCTCATCCAACCAGATGCCCCGGCTGAAGATATCTGAGAACGTACAAAAAACCACCCTGCCGGGTAAGAAAGAGGTCTATCGTTACCTGGGTGATGATGGATGTTTTTATGCGGACTGCATCGTGTTGTCAGGTGAAGCGGACCCCCAAAGGATGATTCACCCGTTTCAGAAAGAGAAATCACTGGAGCTGAAGGGAAGGCCATACCAAAAGCTTTTTGTCACCCATATGAAAGATGGCCGGACGGTCTCATCCCCCTCCACGCCCGAAAGCATCCGGGAAAAGGTGGGGGAGCGCTTAATGAGCCTGCCTGAAGAGCACAAGCGCTTTGATTTTCCACATATCTATAAGGTGGGCATCTCAGACAGCATCATGGGGCTAAGGGATACAATGGTACAAAAGTTGCACGAGTACCTATAAAACACTACATGTTAAACCAAACAGAGATTTGTAATTGATTTATGAAAGCCTTAGTGATCACCGACATTCAAAATGATTTCTTACCAGGAGGAGCCCTCGGCGTGAAGAATGGGGATCAGATCATACCCGTGGTGAACAGGTTACAGGATAGATTTCCGCTCGTGGTGGCAACG
>SKNE01000281.1 GCA_007120675.1 Bacteroidales bacterium | reverse complement strand
TGAAGGCCAGTGTGCGCGGCTTCCCCCTGGAGATCATCTTCCTGCGCGACGACGACATCCCCCGTTATGTGCAGGACGGCGTGGCGGATGCCGGCATCCTGGGCTATAACGAGGTGCTGGAACAGGATTGCCGCGTGGAGGTGCTCCGGCACCTGGGCTTCTCCCGCTGCCGGCTGTCGGTGGCCGTGCCCCGTGACACCGATTACCGGGGCATCGAATTTCTGAACAACAAGCGGATCGCCACCTCCTATCCCCGATGCCTGGAGCAGTTCCTCCAGAAAAACGGGCTGGAGGCGGAGGTCCACCCCGTGAGCGGGTCGGTGGAGGTGACGCCGGGCCTCGGACTGGCTGACGCCATCTTTGAGATCGTGAGTTCCGGCGGTACCCTGCTGAGCAACGGACTGAAAGAGGTGGAGACGATCATCCACAGTGAGGCCGTCCTGATCGCCAGGCCCGGGCTGCCCGCCCCTGTAAGTGAGCTGCTTGAACAACTCCTTTTCCGCATCAGCACGGTGCAGCAGGCTGGCAGGAATAAGTACATCCTGCTGAACGCCCCGGAAGAGAAGCTCGACGACATCATCGCCCTGCTGCCCGGCGTCAAGAGTCCCACCATCATGCCGCTGGCGATCAAGGGATGGTACTCATTGCACTCGGTGGTCAGCGAGGACGATTTCTGGGAGGTGATCCACCAGCTGAAAGAGAAAGGGGCGGAGGGGATCCTGGTGGTGCCCATCGAAAAGATGGTGTCATGAGGCGGGGCGCCGCAAGGTGACCAACGCAGGGTGACCATCACAAACCGTCATGTCCAACACAAGAACAAACCGATGCAATCCAAAGACAAAGCAATAATGCCTGTGCTGCCGGAACTGGCTGCCGGCGATTACGACCGTATTTTACGCCGTCCCGGTGCCGGCGACGAGGGGATGGAGCAAAGGGTGCGAACCATCATCCGGGAGGTGGCGGATGAGGGGGATGTGGCTTTGCGCAGGCTTAGCCTGGAACTGGACGGGGTGGCGCCGGACCAGCTGGAGGTTCCCCCGGACGTTCTGCGCAAGGCCGGCGAGGCGGTGGGGAACGACCTGAAGGGGGCCATCAGCACGGCAGCCTCCAATATCCGCCGCTTCCATGAAGCCCAGCTGCCCGATGACGTGAGCGTGGAGACCATGCCGGGGGTGAAGTGCAGCATCCGCTACCTGGCCATCGAGCGTGTGGGACTCTACATTCCCGGCGGAAGTGCCCCCCTGCTCTCCACCGTCCTGATGACAGCCATCCCAGCCACCCTGGCAGGCTGCAGCCAGATCATCGCCTGCACCCCACCGGGCGCCCCGCCGGAGCTCTTGCATGCGTTTGGACTGTTCAACATCCGCGTCTTCCAGGTGGGGGGCGCACAGGCGATCGCCGCCATGGCCCTGGGGACCGAAAGCATCCCCAGGGTGGACAAGGTCTTTGGACCGGGCAACGCGTGGGTCACCGCGGCCAAGATGCAGCTGGCCGCGCGTGGACTGGCCATCGACATGCCAGCCGGTCCCTCTGAGCTGATGGTGATCGCCGACAGCAGCGCCTCTCCCGCCTTCGTTGCCGCAGACCTGCTCTCGCAGGCTGAGCACGGACCCGACAGCCAGGTGATCCTCCTCTCCGACAGCATGCCGGTGATCGAAAAAAGCCTCGAAGCGCTCCGCACCCAGCTGGAGGCCCTACCGCGGAGAGACACAGCCAGGAGGGCACTGGAGCACGGACTGGCCATTCGCGTGCGGGACATGGAGCAGGCCCTGGAGATCAGCCGGCATTACGGACCGGAGCACCTGGTCCTTGCCGTCAGGGAGGCCGGCAGCATGGCCGAACGGGTTACCAACGCCGGCTCCGTCTTCCTGGGCCACCACACCCCAGAGTCGGCCGGCGATTACGCCAGCGGCACCAACCATACCCTCCCCACGGGGGGTGCCACCAGGGGCTGGAGCGGCATCACCACCGCCAGCTTCATGAAGAGCATCACCTTCCAGGAGATAGCGCGCGAGGGACTGATCGCGCTGGGACCCGCCATCGTGGGACTGGCAAGGGCTGAGCAGCTGGAGGGACACGCACAGGCGGTGTTACAACGCCTGGCCAAAACCGTAAACACAGATAAACCCGGTAAACAATGACGCCATCAGACAAGACCTGTTTTGTGCCGGAGCACATTCTCAGGATGAGCCCCTACAGCTCGGCACGGGATGAATTCCCGGGCGAGAGGGACCACATCACCTTCATGGACGCCAACGAGCTCCCCTACAGCTTGCACAGGCTGCCGGCGGGAATCAACAGGTACCCGCAGTCCCACACGCAGCGGCTGAAAGAGCGGCTTGCCGCCATCAAGGGGGTGCCGGCCGGCCGGATCTTCACCGGCAACGGCAGCGACGAGATCATCGACCTGCTCATGCGCTGTTTTGCGCAGCACGGGGAGGACGAGATCATGGTCTTTCCGCCCGTCTTCAGCATGTACAGCAACAGGGCACAGGCCAACAACCTGGGTGTGGTGGAGGTGCCGCTGGACGAGCGGTTCAGGATCGATGCGGCGCAGGCGCTGGCCCGCTGTGGCAGCAAAACGCGGATGCTCTTCGTCTGTCACCCCAACAACCCGTCGGGCAACCTGCAGGATGAGCAAACCATCATCCGCCTGCTGGAGGGGTTCGACGGACTGGTCATTGTGGATGAGGCGTACATAGACTTTTGTCCCCAGAAGAGCGTGCTGCCGTTGCTGGACCAATACCCCGGACTGGTGGTGCTGCAGACCTTTTCCAAGGCGTTCGGACTGGCCGGGGCCCGTGTCGGCATAGCCTACGCTTCGGAACAGATCCTGGCAGTGATGGAAAAGGTGCGCTGCCCCTATAACCTGTCCACCTCCAGCGCGGAGCTGGCCGTGGAGGCCCTCAACAGCCATGCGGAATTCCGGCTCAGCACTGAGCGCATCCGACACCTGCGCCGGCAGCTGGTGACGGCACTCAACGACATGCCGCTGGTGGAGGAGGTCTACCCTTCGGAAGCCAACTTCTTGCTGGTAAAAACCACCGACGGGCCTGGCCTGTACCGCCACCTGGTGTCGCACGGACTGGTTGTCAGGCTTCGCCACGGCCGGTCGGGGTGCGACGGGTGCCTGCGCATCACGGTGGGAACGGCTGAGGAGAACCAGCGGCTGCTGGATGCCTGGAGGCGGTATGGGGAGCCAGGCACGCCGGAAGCGGAGAATCGGCCGGCAAGGGCTCGGGAGAGCGACCCCAGCGAGGGACGTTTTGCGGGGGTTGGACAAACGGAGAGCAGCCCCGGCGAGGCGCAGTTGCCGGCGGCAAAAAGCCAGGGGCAGGCGGATGTCCCACCGCGCAGGCACACAGCCAGCCGAAGCAGCCTGGAGACATCGGTGGTGGTGCATATCAACCTGGATGGCGCCGCATACAGCAACATCTCCACGGGAATTGGCTTTTTCGACCATATGCTGGAGCAGATCGCCAGGCATGGTGCGGTCGACCTGGAGGTGATCACGGAAGGGGACCTTCACACCGATCCGCACCACACCATTGAGGATACGGCCATCACCCTGGGCTCGGCTTTGCTGGAGGCCCTGGGCGACAAAAGGGGACTGGAACGGTACGGGTTCGCCCTGCCCATGGACGACAGCCGGGCCATGGTGCTCATCGACCTGGGGGGCAGGAGTCACCTGGAGTGGGACTGCCCGTTCAACGCACCGCAGATCGGCGGGATCCCCGCCAGCCTGTTCCGGCACTTCTTCGGTTCGCTGGCGGCCTCGGCACGCTGCAACATCCACGTCCAGGCAAGCGGCGACGATGACCACCACAAGATAGAAGCCGTTTTCAAAGCCTTTGCCAGGGCGCTTCGGATGGCCCTGCAACGCAACCAAAGCGGCATACTGCCCTCCA
Source organism: Bacteroidales bacterium (assembly GCA_007120675.1). Lineage (GTDB taxonomy): Bacteria > Bacteroidota > Bacteroidia > Bacteroidales > UBA7960 > PUPG01. The sequence continues at coordinate 3,338 of SKNE01000281.1, read as the reverse complement.
CCAAGGGGATGTTCTGACCGGCCGCGGGGAAAAATGTGGCGGCGGGGCGCACGAACGGCAGACCGCGGCGTCTGACCGCAGCGGACCGCAACACCGGCGGGCCTCAGTAAAGGCAAGCCGCGGGGGCGATTGGCCGCATCGGACCGCAGCGAATAAACCATCAAAAAAACCTTAACAAATGACACAGCAAATTGGCATCGTGGCTTACAAGGCAGGAAATATCGCCTCGGTAGTCAACGCCCTGGCCCGCCTGGGTCAGAATGCCCGCCTGGTATCCGGTCCGGCGGAGCTGACCCATCTCGACAAGCTGATCTTTCCGGGGGTTGGACACGCCAGGCCAGCCATGGAGCAGCTGCAGTCCACCGGCATGGATGAAGCCATCAGGGCCTTCCACCGGCCCGTGCTTGGCATATGCCTGGGAATGCAGCTGATGGCAGGCTATTCGGAAGAGGGGGCAATGCAGGGCCTGGGCCTTTTCCCGGGAAGCATCAAGCTGTTCAACGGCAGAAGCAAGGTGCCCCACATGGGGTGGAACCGCATCTACAACCTCAAGACACCCCTGTTTGACGGGGTCGAGGAGGGCAGCCACGTCTACTTTGTCCACAGCTACTACATGCCCGAAAACGGGAGCACCATCGCGCACTGCGACTACGAAGGGCCGTTTGCCGCCGCCGCCGCCCACAAAAACTTTTATGGCCTGCAGTTCCACCCGGAAAAGAGTGGAGCGGCCGGAATGAGGATCCTTCAACGATTTCTTGAACTATGATTGCCATACCCGCCATCGACCTCATCAACGGAAGCTGCGTCCGCCTCCTGAAAGGGCAGTTTGACCAGCAGCAACAATACACGCACAGCCCCCTGCAAATGGCGAAGGCCGTGGAGGACGCCGGACTGACCCACCTGCACCTGGTCGACCTGGACGGTGCGCGCGACGGAAAGCCGGCCAATTTGCCCATCCTGCAGCAGCTGGCCACTCACACAGAGCTGCTGATCGACTACGGGGGCGGTATCAGGCAACTGGAGGATGTGGCGAAAGCACTGGATGCAGGGGCCATCAGGGTGAATATCGGCACCATGCTGTTCACCAGGCCATCCTGGCAAACGGAGTGCATTCGCCGCTTTGGTGCGGACAAACTGATCGCCTCGGTGGATGTGGACCGGGGAAAGGTGGCCATCAAGGGCTGGCAACAGCAGACGGGGCTGACGGCCGACCAGGCCATTGGGGGACTCCGGCAGCGGGGCTGGCGCTATGTGTCCATCACCGACATCGGACGCGACGGGACCATGACGGGGGTTGACCCGTCCTTTTACCAGCCTTTTGCAGCGCGCTACCCCGAAATCCGTTTCATCGGCGGGGGGGGCGTGGCCTCCCTCAACGATTTGCACGGGATGAAGGGGGCCGGACTGTTTGCCGCCATCACCGGCAAGGCGGTCTTTGAAGGGAATATCTCCCTGGAAGACCTCGCTGCCTTTAACAAAGAAGATCAATGAACCACCAGTAACATACATCACTGACATACCATGCTGACAAAACGAATCATACCGTGCCTCGACATCAAGAACGGACGCACGGTGAAAGGGGTCACCTTCGGCAACCTTCAGGATGCGGGCGATCCCGTCGCCCTGGCCGGACAATATTCCAGTCGCGGGGCCGACGAGCTGTGCCTGCTGGACATCACCGCCACGCTGGAGGGGCGCAACACCTTCCTGCGGGTGGTGGAGGAGGTGGCAGCGGCCGTATCCATCCCCTTCACCGTTGGCGGGGGGATCTCCTCCGAACAACAGGTGGAGCGGCTGCTTTCGGCGGGGGCCGACAAGGTGTCGGTCAACAGTTCTGCCCTGGTGGAGCCGGGGCTGATCACCCGCCTGGCGGACTCATTCGGCAGGCAATGCGTGGTGGTGGCCATCGATGCCCGCCTGGAGGGTGGACAGTGGCAGGTGCTCAGTCACGCAGGCACACGCCCCACCGGCAGGCTGGCCACAAGCTGGGCCAGGGAGGCCTGGGAGCGGGGCGCCGGTGAGATCCTGCTCACCTCCTTCACGGCCGATGGGACGCGGAAAGGGTTTTCGCTGGACATCACCGGGGAGATTGCACGGCTGGTACCCATCCCGCTGATCGCTTCCGGCGGGGCGGGCGAGCCACGCCACTTCCTCGACGTGTTCACCCGGACCGGCGCCGACGCCGCCCTGGCGGCCGGCATATTCCACTACGGGGTCCACAGCATAGAGGAGGTCAAAAGCTTCCTCAAGGACCACGGTGTGCCCGTCCGCTAAAGACGGCCACGGCCCAAAGGCCGGGGACCGGCGGCGGCAGGGCCAGCAATAAACGAACGATCCGGGGTGTTCTCACCCCACCACAACAAGCATACACATGGATATCCAACGGATTGATTTCAGCAAAGGGGACGGACTGGTTCCCGCCATCGTGCAGGATGCAAACAAAGGGACGGTGCTCATGCAGGCCTGGATGAATGAGGAAGCGCTGCAGCGCACCCTTGAGAGCAAAAAGCTCTGCTTTTACAGTCGCAGCAAGGGGCGGCTGTGGACCAAAGGGGAGACATCGGGGCATTTCATGCACCTCCGGGAGGCCCGCACCGACTGCGACGGGGACAGCCTCCTCTTCCTGGTGGATCCCGCCGGGCCCGCCTGCCATACGGGAGAAGAGAGCTGCTTCGATGCAGATCCCGCGGGGGGACAGGCCGGTACCACCCCAGCCGCGTCCTGGGACCGGGACCTGCATTTCCTGATGGAGCTGGAGGCCTTGCTGGACGGCAGGAGGAAGTCCGATCCCGACAGCAGCTATACCGCCCGCCTGCTGCTTGCCGGTCCCAAGCGCATCGCCAAAAAGCTGGGCGAAGAGGCGGTGGAGCTGGTACTGGAGGCGGAAAATGAGGACAAGCAACGTTTTGTGGAAGAGGCAGCCGACCTGCTCTATCACCTGGAGGTTTTGCTCCTGGCCAAGGGGCTGCGACTGCGTGATGTGGTCAGTGAGCTGCGGGCGCGCCACGGGGGCTGAGCCATCACCACTCCCCGTGCCCCATCTGCACAAGGGCCTCCTGCACCGTCTCCACAGGGGCCTTGCAGTGACCCATGGTGCACACATGGATCATTGTCTTGCCCTCTTTGAAGCGCCCGGCGAAGAGAGGAAGTTCCGGGCGTTCCTGGCCTGCGTCCGAGTAAGCCAGCAAGGTGTTGGGCAGGTGGCGGGCGCTCAGTTCCCCGGCACGCTCACGGGCATCAGGGCCGGTGATCACCACCGTGTAGAAGGGATATACGTGGTGCAGCAGCAGCATGCCCCAGTTGGTGAAGCTCCCGCTGTACTTGTCAAGCCGCCCCTG
>SKNE01000262.1 GCA_007120675.1 Bacteroidales bacterium | reverse complement strand
CAATGGAAAGAAAATCTAATCAACCTTCGTGAAAACCCTGAGAAACTTTCGGAATTGATCCAGGCTGATAATGTGTTGCTCCTGCGATCCAGTAGACAGCCACCCGAGCACTTCCTGGAAGACCTGCAGGCTTTTGACCTGGTCACCAGCATTGATGGTTGGGACATATACTACTTCGAGCGATAATAAGCGATTTGTTTTGCAGATTTTTTCACACCTTGTCCTGGATGAGCTGCATTTGATGCTGCAGCATCCTGGCATAATGCTCGTTGCTTTCCAGCAGTGTCTGATGGCTGCCCCTTTCGGCCACTTTCCCATCCCGGAGGACAAGGATCTGGTCCATCCGGTCCATGTCCACCAGCCTGTGGCTGATCATTACAAGTGTCCTGTCGTGAAGCTTGCTCCATAGCGTGTCCAGGATTTTTCGTTCCGTAGCCACATCCATGTTGGCAGATAATTCATCGAACAACCATATCCTGCTTCTCTTCAACAGGGCGCGGGCCATGGCAAAAAGCTGCCTTTCTCCCCCCGACAGCTTCATCCCCTGGCTTCCCACGGACCAGTCCAGCTTGCCGGCCAGGAAGGAGAGCCCCACCTCGTTGAGGGCATCCTCCAATTCACCGTCACTGGCTCCCGGGCGCGCCATGAGCAGGTTTTCCCTGACGGTGCGGTTGAAGATGAAGGTGTCTTGCGACAACACGGCCAGCAATTCCCGGTAAGATGTCATGTCCAGCTCATCAATGGAATGTCCGTCGGCACATACCTGGCCGGACCCGGCCGGCCATAATCCGGTGAGCAGGTTAAGCAGGGTGGTCTTACCACTGCCCGTGGGGCCAAGGATGGCCGTCCTGCTGCCCGGTGGCAGTTCAAAGGAGACATCCCGTAAGGTTTGCCGGGTCGTATCATAAGAAAAGGATACCTGCCGGAATGCCAGGTGGGGATGGTCGCCCAATGGCTTTACAGCCGGCTGTTTCGGACCAGCTGGTGGCTCACCGGCCTTTGTCAGCTGGTGCAGGCTGTTGGCAGATGCCCTGAAGCCATCGTAATGCACAAAGGCACTGGACAATGCCTGCAGGGCCTCAAAACTGCTCAGGACACCCAGGACCAGGGCTGCCAGCATGGTGGCCTGTATTTGTCCTCCCAAAACCAGTGGAATGATCAGTAACAGCGCCACAAGGGCAGCCAGATTGGCCAGAAGCTGGTTCAGCCCCTCCACCATCCCGGAGCTGTTGGCATGATGACGCTGGACCTCATCCAGCTGCTCCTGGATTGTCTCCATTTGATGGATGAGCCTCTCCCGGCCCTCCAGCCACAAGGCGTCGTGCATGCCCTGGATCTTTTCCACCAGGAAGCCTTTCATTTTTCCCCTGGCCCTGCGTTCCTTCACCCCCCCGCCGCGCGCACGCTTCAGGGCCAGGAAGGGCACCAGCAGTCCGTTTAGCAGGAAAAACAGGAGGACCGCAAAGGCCAGCCAGCCATCAAACAGCAGCAACAAAACAAAGGTGATGCAGCAGATCAGAAAGGAGACAATCACCGGGGCGATGATGCGCAGGTAGGCGTTCTGCAGGCTTTCAATGTCGCTGATCATGGCGGTGAGCAGCTCACCCGGCTTTTTGCTCATCATCCACTTGTGGGAGAAGCGGTTCAACTGCCGGTAAAAGCTAGTGCGGATATGCAAAAGGATCCTGAATGTGAGGTCGTGTGATACCAGGCGCTCAAAATACCTGACGACCGCCCGGGAGATACCGAAAAACCTCACGGCAGCGGTGATCATGAAGAGGTCGACCAGCATGGGACGTTCTGCTGCCCGGGAGATCAGGTGTCCGGAAAACCCCATCAGTCCCATCCCTGCCAGCACGGTTCCGCAGGCCAGCAAAATGGCCAGCAGCGATTTGCCCTTGTGGACCTTCAGGTATGTGATCAGCCTGCCTGTCATTGTCCTTTGGATTTGTATTTCCAGGCCTGCCTGGAGAGAAAGTCGTGATAGATGCCCTGAACCCTGATCAGCTCATCGTGACTGCCGCTTTCAGCGATCTGTCCTTTGTTGAACACCAGGATATTGTCGGCGTGCCTCACCGTGTTCAGGCGGTGTGCAATCACAATGCATGTGTGTTTACCCTTTGTTCGCCGGATCACCTCACCCAGGTAGCGCTCGGTTTCCGGGTCAAGGGATGAGGTGGGTTCGTCAAGGATCAGTACGGCCCCCTTCCTGAGCAGGGCCCTGGCCACGGCAAGTCGTTGCCTCTCTCCGCCGCTGAGGCTGGAGGCATTGTTTGTCAGGGGGGTGTCATATCCGTGCGACATCTGGAGTATGAATTGGTGCGCCCCTGCCCGTCGCGCCGCTTCCTCGACTTCTTCCTTTTCAGCTCCCGGTCGTGCCGTAAGCAGGTTGTCCATCACACTACCATCGAAAAACCAGGGATGTTGCGACACATAGGCAATGTGTCCCCTCCACGTTTCGTAGTCACTGACTCTCAGTGGATCGCCATTCACCCGGATTTGGCCTTCCCCGGCCCGGAGATAGCCCATGAGTAGCCTGGTGAAGGTGGTCTTTCCCGAGCCTGTGGGACCCACGATGGCGGTGAGGCTGCCTGCCGGCAGTGCACAATCAAGGTTCCGGACGGCGGGCTCGTCCTGACCGGGGTAGGTGTATTGAAGGCCTTCGCATAGTATGCTGGCAGGCGTTTGCCCGATTTTCGGCGGTTGTCCGGCGGAAGGGCCCTCATTTGCCTGGTCCATTAGCCTGAATAGCTCCGAGGCCGCTGCGCTGCCTTCCATGCCGGCGTGGTGATGCTGGCCCAGGGCCCTGAAGGGCAGGTAGAATTCGGGAGCCAGCAGCAGCATGAATAGCCCCGGTTGGAAACCCATCATCCCTTCGATGAGCCTGATGCCCACCTGCACGGCCACCATGGCGATGCTGATGCTGGCAGCCAGCTCAAGCACCATGCCCGACAGGAAGGCCACTGTCAGCATCCGCATGGTCATCTCCCTGAATCGATTGCTGCTGCTTGCGATGCGATGGGTCTCCTCCTGGCTGACGCCCAAAAGCTTGAGGGTTTTCAATCCTTGTATGGCATCCAGGAAACCGGCGCCCAGACTGTTCATGGACTCCCACTGATCCTGGCTGATTTTCTTTGCATAGGTGCCAATCAACCACATGAAAAATACGATCACCGGACCGGTGACCAGCAGGATCAGTCCACTGGGCCAATCCAGGTAAAATACAAAGAGGATGACCAGGGGAGGCAGGATGACGATGTGCACCAATGCCGGGATGTAGTGGGTGTAGTAGTCCTCCAGCTTCTCCACTCCCTCTGTGAGCAGTCCCACGATGCCTCCCGTCTGTTCAGTGCCGGCGTATTGGGGGCCCAGGCTAAGGACCTTTTGGAAAGCGTCCTGGCGCAGGGTGGACCTGAGGCGGACGGACTGACGTCGCGAAAAGCGTTCGCGCAGCCAGACCAGCAGGCTTCTCATCAGAATGCTGCCGGCCAAAAGGAAAAACAGGTGTTGCCCTGGCCACTCCCGCGTGGTGAATGCTTCGGCAATGAGCAGGCTCAGGCTGAACATCTGGACGATGATCACAAGGGTGAGGAGGGCACTCAGCAGGGCGTTCAGCCCAAAATAGGCGGGCACACCCGCCGCATGCAGGAATAATCTGCGGTGGGTGTGCCCGGATCCATCTGATAAGCTGGAATTTGTTGTTCTTTCTGACATCGGGTTGTTAGGGGCGGCCTAATCCTCACGGGGAATGGCATCCCGGGTGATGCGCTTGCTAAAGACGTAATAGCTCCAGCCCTGGTATGCAAGCACCACGGGCACGAAGAAAAGGGCTACGATGGACATGATCCGCAGGGTCATCTGGCTGGATGATGCGTTGTAGACCGTCAGGCTGTAGGCCGGATCCAGCGAGGAGGGCATCACGTTGGGGAAGAGGCCGTAGAAAACCACCGAGGCACCCAACAGGATGGTGGCCGCCATGGCCGCAAAAGCGTAACCCTGCATCTTCATCCTGATGAAAATGAAGCAGGCGATGAAGCTCAGGATGGCCAGTGTGGGGAAGGTGCCGGGCACCAGTCCCAGGCCCTCAAAAAGCATGGTGTTCCAATAGCCCATGATGGCAAAGATGGCAGTGACCGCTGCTATGGGCACCCACAGGACGCGGGCGATGTTCTCCGCCCTTTGCTTCAGGCCATCGGTGGTGCGCAGGCTCAAAAAGAGGGCCCCGTGCAGGACGAAAAGGAAAACGACCACCACACCGCCCAAGAGTGCGTAGGGGTTGAGTATGTGCAGCAGGTTGCCCGTGAAGTTCATGTCTGAGCCAATGGGCAGTCCCTGCACGATATTGGTGAATGCCACTCCCCAGAGCAGGGCAGGGATGAGGCTTCCCCAGAAAATGAACTGATCGAAGGTGCGGCGCCACCACACTTCTTTCTTCTTGCTGCGGAATTCAAATCCCACTGCCCGTAAGATCAGCGCAAGCAGCATGAGGAAGAGGGGGATGTAAAAACCGCTGAACAGGGTGGCGTACCAGTGGGGGAAGGCTGCAAACATGGCCCCTCCGGCGGTGATCAGCCACACCTCATTGGCATCCCAGAACGGGCCGATGGTGTTGAGCACCACCCGCCGGTCGGTGTCGTCCTTGCTGATGAATGGCATGAGGATCCCCACACCAAAGTCAAAGCCTTCCAGGATGAAATAGCCGATAAACAAAATGGCTATCAATATGAACCATATAAGTTGAAAATCCATGGCGATTGTGTTTTATGTTTTACGAAAGAAGCACCTTTAATAAGCATGAACCATTGTGTCTTTGTCTTCCGGAACCCCGGGTTTGGCAAAGCGGTGGACCAGGTAGACGGCTACTGCGGCAAGCAGTCCGTATACCAGCGTAAAGACAATGGTGGTCAGCAGCATGGATCCGCTGCTCACATTGGGCGAGACCCCGTCGCGGGTCAGCATCAGGCCATGGACAATCCACGGTTGCCGGCCCATTTCCGTGACGACCCAGCCCAGGGAGTTGGCCAGCAGGGGGAGGAACATGATGATGGTCCCCGCTTTCAGGTACAGCCGGTTGTGCTCCAGTTTGTCCCTCCACCATAAAACCAATCCGGTGAAAGCGTATAGGATGAAAAGGATGCCCAGTCCCACCATGAGCCGGAAGCTCCAATAAACGACCGTAACGGGGGGGATGTAGTTGCCGGGACCATAGGTGGCTTCGTATTCGCTCTGCAGGTCAATCATCCCGCGCACCTCGCTGGTTGTGTTGTTGTAGGCCAGGACGGAGAGCATGTACGGCAGTCTCAGCTCACGACGGCTGGTCTGGTTCTCCTGGTCAATGATGGCAAACATGGAAAATCCCGCCGGCTGCTCTGTCTCCCAGAGTCCTTCCATGGCCGCCATCTTCATGGGTTGATACTGCACGGTGTGCTGGGCCTGCGTGTGGCCGGTGGTGGCCACCAGAAGGGAAGATACCGCTGTGAATACCAAGGCGATGCGGGCCGATTTGCCGAATACTTCCACCTGGTTTTTGCGGAGGATCTGCCAGGCACTGATGCCAAACATGAAAAGTCCCCCGGACACAAAAGCTGCGATGATGGTGTGCTGTACCATCACCAGCATCTGTTCATTGAGCATGATCGCCACAAAGTCGGCCAGTTCCGCGCGTCCATCGTTCAGGACATACCCCACGGGCACCTGCATCCAGGCGTTGGCGATGAGAATCCAGAGGGCCGACAGGTTCGAGCCCAGGGCCACCAGCCATATGCTCAGCAGGTGAATGCCTTTGGGCAAACGACCCCATCCAAAGAGCCAAACGGCAATGAAGGTGGACTCCAGGAAGAAGGCCAGCAGGGCTTCAATGGCCAGGGGGATGCCAAAGATGTCGCCCACGAACCTCGAATATTCCGACCAGGCCATCCCGAACTGGAACTCGAGCACGATGCCCGTTACGACACCCAGTGCAAATATGATGATGAACAGTTTGCCGAAATACTTGGTGAGCAATTTGTACTGATCGCTGTTGGTGCGATAGTAGAAGGTGTGCAGTATGGCTGTCAACACCGCCAGTCCCATGGTCAGCGGACTGAAAAAGAAGTGGTAGACAGTGGTGATCCCAAACTGCCACCTGGCAATCTCTAATACTTCCATAAGCGAGGGTTTAGGTTGATTCGTTCATGAAGGCTTTCAAAGGATGGTGTGATGATGAAACATTGTGCGAACAAAAATAAAAATAAATCAATAGAGGAGATCCCTTTCTGCTAATTTGGAATTAGTCTAAACTAAATTACCAATCATTGTGAATAAGGTGGGCTAAAAAGGCTACTTTTAGACCAGTGAAATACCTAATTTTGTCCTGAACCGTGAGCTGGCAATTGAAGATTGTCCGGAGAAAGCCTTGCAGCCTTTTCACCCTGGCTGGCTTTGTTTGTGACGGCATGATTCCTGTTGCGCCCAAAGGTCAATAACTCAAATAATAAACCATGAAATCATCTCCCAAGCTACTGGTTGACTCCTTCCTGGGGCAGGAGCACATCGCCCTGGCGGGCTATTCCCATTCCAGTAAAAAATTTGGACATACGGTCTACCAGACCCTCAAGGAAAAGGGCTATGTCATTCATCCTGTCAATCCCTGCGGGGGGACCGCTCCCGGGGGCGAAGTGGTGCACCAGGACCTGGACAGCCTGCCTCCTGAAGTGGAGGCCCTGCTGATCATTACCCGGCCCGGGGTGACAGAGCGATTGGTTGACCAGGCTGCTGAGAGGGGGGTCAGGATTCTGTGGATCCAGCAAATGTCCGGCAGCAAGGCGGTGAGAGACAAACTGGAAGAGAAGGGTTTGGATGCTGTTTACAACCGCTGTATCCTGCTACATGCCAATCCCACCGGCATCCATAAACTCCATCAATCCATTTTGAAACTCTTTGGCCGGCTTCCTTTGAAAGCTTGACCTGGGCCTGGTAATACCCTGGGTTTGTTTTGGTGCGAGTTGCCGGCCATTTGGTGCATTGGCCCGGCTGCCTGTCCTGCTGCGGATAATTTGAAAACAAGCTTAAGCTGCCGGACTGGGATTCTCCAGGCAATCAAAGGAATCGGCTGACCAGGTAAAGCCCCAGGGCGATCAGCAGGATGCTTAAGACATAGCGGTAATTCCGGCCTTTTCCCCTGGGTTTGATCTTGCCCAGGAGCCGTGGACCGGTAAATGCTCCCAGGGCAGCCCCTGAGCCCAGAAGGAAAACCAGCTCCCAGTCAAACTCACCCAGCAGCAGGTGGCCGCTGAAGCCAGACAGGGCATTGATGAAGACAATGAGTACGGAGGTGCCT
>SKNE01000094.1 GCA_007120675.1 Bacteroidales bacterium | reverse complement strand
GGCGCCACCCCCACTTTTTAGCCACCAGACCCGGCCATTTTGGCAGCAGGCGGGATTAAAGATTGGGCACACCTTGTCCTAAATTTTCAGTATGTTTGCGGACAATCATTCAAACCCAAATTCACTCATAAAACCCTTTATCATGCAAGAAAACCAATATTTGCTCAACCCTAACCCACTGGTTCGTTTTTTACACAAATCGCCGGCAGACTTCACCAAGGCCGACATCATCCGGTTCATCGAAGAGAATGACATCGAAATGGTGAACTTCCGCTATGTGGGAGGTGACGGCCGCCTCAAGGCCCTGAATTTCGTCATTCAAAGCCGTGAACACCTGGACACCATCCTGTCCACAGGGGAGCGCGTGGATGGCAGCAGCCTATTTACCTTCCTGGAGGCGGGCTCTTCCGACCTTTACGTGGTGCCCCGCTTTCGCTCAGCTTTTTTGAACCCGTTCTCAGAAGTGCCGGCACTGGACATTCTGTGCTCTTATTATGACAAGGATGGAAGGCCAATGGCCAGCGCACCGGAGAACATCATGCGCAAGGCCCATAAGGAGCTGGTGGACAAGACCGGCTACGACATGGAGGTGATGGGGGAGATCGAATACTATGTGATCAGCGAAAAGGACGAGCTTTATCGTGCCAACGACCAAAGGGCCTACCACGAGTCGGAGCCCTTCGTCAAATGGGAGCAGCTTCGCGTGGAGGCCATGATGGCCATGGCACAGACGGGTGCACAGATCAAGTATTCGCATTCCGAGGTGGGGAACTTTTCGGACGACGAACACGAATACGAACAGAACGAGATTGAATTCCTGCCCACCAACATGGAGGATGCAGCAGACCAGCTGATTATCGCCAAGTGGATCCTGCGGCAGGTGGCGTACAAATATGGTGTGACCGTTAGCCTGGCACCCAAAATCACTGCTGGCAAGGCTGGTAGCGGGATGCACATCCACATGCGCATCATGAAGGACGGCAAAAACATCACCCTGGAGAACGGACGCATCAGTGACCCGGCCCGGAAAACCATTGCCGGCATACTGGACATCGCCCCGTCACTTTCGGCCTTTGGCAACACCATACCCACCAGCTATTTCCGCCTGGTGCCGCACCAGGAAGCGCCCACCAATGTGTGCTGGGGCGAACGGAACCGCTCTACCCTCATCCGCGTTCCCCTGGGCTGGGTTGGTGCCGGCGACATGGTGTCCAGGGAAAACCCCCTGGAGTGCTCTCCTGCGAAAGATTTAAGTGACAAGCAGACCTTTGAGTTTCGCTGTCCGGACGGCTCGGCAGATATCTACCTGCTGATCGCCGGACTGTGTGTGGGTGCCCGGCACGGACTGGAGCTTCCCGGTGCGCTGGAACTGGCTGAAAAGACTTACGTGGATGTGAACATCTTTGATGAAAAGCACAGGGCGCGGCAGGAAGAGCTGGCCCAGCTGCCCTACTCCTGCAAAAAAGCCGCCGACTACCTGCGGAAGCAAGCGGAGGTGTACAAGAAGTATGAGGTGTTCCCGGAAAAGCTGCTTTCCGGCATCATTAACACCCTGGAAGGGTATAATGACGAGAACCTTCGTGAAAAGATCAGTGGCGACAGGGAGGAAACCATGAAGCTGGTCCGCCGCTTCCTGCATTGCGGATAGCAGGGGCGCTGCCTGGCTGCCGACGCCCGGCTTTATCGGCCGGCATGCCAATGCCTGGCTGGTAGGGTCGGGGTGTTTCGGTTTGGCTGCTGTGGCCTGGACACTAAGGCTGGGCTGCTACCATCCGGCTGCTTCGGCCCGGACAACGCAGGTGAGTTGCTGACAGACGGCTTTGCCCCCGACTGGCTGCCATGGCCTGGAGCCCCCGGGCGGAATCCAACAGCCTAAACATCATTCAAACATCAGTCCTTGCGGGCATTTCGGATGGCCTCCACCAGGGCCCCCGCCAGTCGGCTGGCACCGATGCGGAACCACTTTTTGGTCAGCTGTTTTTTTCCCAGCACGCTGCGGGTCAGCCAATAATATGACAGGGCCGTTTCGGGATCTGAAATGCCTCCTGCAGGCTTAATACCGGTCATCTGGCCGGTTTTTTTGTTGTGATCCCTGATCGCTTCCAGCATGACCAGCATGGCCTCCGGCGTGGCCGCAGGCATGACCTTCCCGGTGGAGGTTTTCAGGAAATCGGCCCCGGCCATCAAAGCGATCTCGCTGGCTCGCCGGATATTGGTGGCCGTTTTCAGCTCGCCGGTTTCCAAAATCACCTTCAGGTGCGCGTCCTTGCAGGCCTCCTTGATGGCAGCGATCTCATCGAACACCTGGTGGTATTCGCCCTCCAGGAACTTACCCCTTGAAATCACCATGTCTATCTCCTGCGCCCCTTCATCCACGGCAAAGCGTACCTCCGCCATCTTAACGAACAGGGGTGACTGGCCCGAGGGAAAGGCGCCGGCTACGGAAGCGACGGCAATGTCAGTGTCTTCCAGCACCTTGCGTGCCTGTGCCACAAAAGGCGGGTAAACACAGACTGCCGCCACATTGGGCAATGGATCCGGCAGGGCGGAGAAAGACCGCGCCTGGGCGCAAAGGTCCTCCACCCGCTGCTGGGTGTCCGTCCCCTCCAGGGTGGTCAGGTCAATCATCCCAAGGAGCTCCAAATAAAGCGCTTCGAACTTCAGGTCGCCCACAGGGGCCCTCATCTGCTCACTGGCCCGAAGGTGGACGTCCTCATCATCAAGAATGGGGCTGTTTGAAAAGTCTGTCATAAATACGGTTTTAGGCCTTGAGGCGAAACACGTGGGACGGATTAGCCAGCGCCAAACCAGCGTTTTGCCTGGGGCTGTTTGCCGTGTAAATATACAATTTCTTGCCAAGAAACAGCCGTTAGCGGGATCGCCTTCTTTGCCGCACGCAGGATGCCTCCCCGTCGCTTACCGGATCGCCTGCTCTGCAGCTTGAGGTGCCTCCTCCTGTTCCGTGAGCAGGATCGCTTCCATTACCGCTGGCACGGCTCCCCTGTTCCTTAATCAGGACCGCCCGCATCATCCCGGGGCGACCTTCTCCCCTGCTGTTTACCGGATAGCCCCCACAACAATTTTCCTGTTCTCCGACGCCACATCCACACATCAATAAGCCATCCCACAGAATGGTCAACCCGCCCGCCAGTTATTTGCCCACAACAAAACAGCTGTTTAGCTCGGCTGTTTGTGTAAAAATATTTATTATTGCAGACGGTAAGCCCCGGGTGTTTTTGATTGGAAAACCAGCCGAATAACACCCTGTAAAGCAGAAGAGTCAGCAAAAGCAAGAAGGACAAAACCATGATACTATTCAGTCAAGCACAACTGTACAACCCTGCCAGGCAAGGCGCTAAAGACATCCTTGTTGCAGGCGGGAAGATAGTGGCCATTGCAGACCAACTGGAGGTTCCCGGAGACTGGGACGTGGAGGTGGTGGAGGCCGGCGGACTGCTGGCCATCCCCGGATTAATTGATTCTCACGTGCACATCGCCGGAGCAGGCGGTGAGGGCGGTCCGGCCAGCCGCACACCGGAAATGCCCCTCAGCATGATGCTTGAAGCGGGCGTTACCACCGTGGTGGGGTGCCTGGGCACAGACGGGATGACCCGCAGCATACAATCGGTCCTCATGAAGGCCAAGGGGCTCAAACAGGAAGGGGTTAGCGCTTACATATACACCGGGGCCTACCAGGTGCCGACGCCCACCATCCTGGGCGACGTGGGACAGGATATCGCCATGATCGAGGAGGTGATCGGCACGGGGGAGATTGCCCTGTCAGACCACCGCTCTTCGTGTCCCACCCTCACCGAGCTGATCAGGCTCGCCGGCCATTCCCGCGTGGGCGCCATGCTGGGGGGCAAGGGGGGTATCGTGAACATCCATATGGGGGATGCAGAGAACCCCTTTCAACCGCTGTATGATGCCGTTGAGCTAAGTGAACTCAAACTAACACAGTTTTTGCCCACCCATTGTAACCGGAATGAGTATATCTTTGAGGACGCCAAGGAATATGGCAAGGTGGGCTATGTGGACCTGACCACCAGTGGCTACCCCTATTTTCCCGACGAAGAGATCAAGCCTTCGACGGGCATCCTGGAGCTGCTTAAAGCGGGTGTGCCCCTGGAGCATATCACCATGAGCAGCGACGGCTGCGGCTCCCTCCCTTCCTTCGACGACAATGGCCGCCTGGTCAGGCTGGAAAGCGGCACGCTAAAGTCCATGCTGGACGAACTCAGGGATACGGTCCTTAACGAGGGCCTTCCCCTGGAAGATGCAGTGAAGACGGTGACCAGCAACGTGGCTGATATCCTTAAGCTGTCGTCCAAAGGTCGAATCAGGAAAGGAAACGATGCCGACCTGGTGTTCCTGGATGAGGATCTCCGTATCGTACACCTCTGCGCCATGGGCCACGTGATGGTGCGTGACGGCCAGATGCTGCGACGGGGGAGCTATGAGTGATTCGCCCCCCTGGCCGGAAGGATGGCACCGGGTCCGGTTGTGAAACAACCAGTAAGGAAACCCCGGGGCCTGGAGAGCCAAAGCAGGCGGCGAAGCTGCGGGGCTTGGAGAGCAGCGGAGGGCCGGGTCCGCCGGGTAATAATGGCTGGCCGGGCAGAACCAGGGTCCAACACCCCCCTGGCCGGAGGGATGGCACCAGGTATGGGCACAAAGCAGACGGCAGGGAAACCCCGGGGCCTGGAGAGCCAAAGCCGGCAGCCAAGGGCCACCGCGGAATAACCAACGCAGGGGCATGGGCCGGGCAACGGCCTGAAAAGAGCTTGCTGCCTGGAAACCACAGTCAATAAGATCAATATTAACCCACGAATAAAGCAAACACATGAAGAGACAAACCATTTTAACCCTATTGCTGTTATGCTGCGGCTTGCTTATCCCGCAGGCATATGCACAGCAGATTACGGTCCGGGGGGAGGTCACTTCCGTGGATGAGGGGGACATCTCCCTTCCCGGGGTGACGGTGACGGTTGAAGGCACCACCCGGGGAACCATCACGGACATCAACGGACAGTATGAGATCGAGGTAGCCCCCGATGACGTGCTGGTCTTCTCTTTCGTTGGGATGACCCCCCGCAGCGTGCCGGTAGACGGCCGGAACATTATCAACGTGGGACTGCAGATGGATGTGGCCCAGCTGGGTGAGATCGTCGTGACGGGCTACGGCACCGAATCGCGGCGACTGATATCGGGATCCGTGGGCGTGGTGAGCGAAGAGGAGATGCGCGAATCCTCCCTGCGCACCATCGATGGGGTGCTGCAGGGACGCTCTGCCGGTGTCCAGATCACCCAGAGCTCAGGTACGCCCGGCGCTGCCAACGCCATCCGCATCCGCGGAAGCAGCTCCATCTCGGCAGGCAACCAGCCGCTGGTGGTGGTGGACGGCATCCCGGTGACCACGGGGAACTTCGGACAAGTGGGCTTCTCGGGACAGGGGATCGACGCGCTGTCGGACATCAACCCCAACGACATCGAGAGCATCACCGTCCTTAAAGACGCCTCAGCGGCAGCCATTTACGGTGCAAGGGCCACCAATGGCGTGATCCTCATCACCACCAAAAGGGGGTCCCGGCAGGCCACACGACTGAGCTTTAATGCCACCACGGGCATACAGGACCTGGAGAACCGCCTGGAGATGCTCAATGCCGAACAGTGGCACGAGCTGAAAGGGACCCAGCCGTCAGACCCCGCCAACATGATCGATACCGACTGGCTCAGCGAGGTGCTGCGCACGGCCCCTACGATGAACTACGAACTGTCGGCCACGGGAGGCGATGAAAGCACACAGTTTTTCGTGAGCGGAAACTACTACAACCAGGAAGGCATCCTGCTTGGCACCTCCTACGAACGGCTGAGCGGAAGGGTCAACCTGGACCACAAGGTGAATGAGCGTACCGACATTGGACTGAGCTTCGGCGTGTCCTACGCCCTGAATCACCGGGTGGAGGGCGACCAGTCGCTGAACGCCCCGCTGGCCAACGCCATCGCCAACCCGGCCATTTACCCGGTGTTCAACGAGGACGGCTCCTATAACGAGGATGCGCCCTTTGCCAACCCCGTGGCCATCGGCAAGGAGGCCGTTAACGAAGCCCACTCTTACCGTACGCTGGGAAATATCTTCGCCAACTACCGCATCCGGCCCAACCTAACCTTCAGCACCAAGTGGGGCTTCGACTACCTGAGCCTGAGGGAGCACAGCTACGACCCCGCCACCACCCGCCAGGGCGCCCGCTCTAACGGCATCGGACTGGAAGCCCAGAGCAATGTGCTGAACATCGTGTCCAACAACACCTTGCGGTACGCCAACACCTTTATCGACAACCATAACGTGGAACTGCTGGGGGGCTACTCTTTCGAGATGTTCCAGCGCCGCAACTCCTTCATCCGCGGCGTGGACTTCCCCAACCCTTATTTCCAGTACGTCAGCGAAGCGGGGACCATCTCCAACGCCTCGGCCAACGCCACCGACAGGGGGATCAACTCTGTCTTCGGACAACTGCGGTACAACTACAACTACCGCTACATCCTGTCCTTCACCGCACGCTACGATGGATCCACCCGCTTCGGAGAAGACAACCGCTACGGCTTTTTCCCGGCAGCATCGGTGGCCTGGCGAATGTCGCAGGAGGATTCCTTCCGTGCCTGGAACACCCCCATCAACGAGCTCCGCTGGCGGGCGGGATACGGCATCACCGGTAACGATGGCATCCCCGACTTCGCCTATATGGCCTTGTTTGGAGGAGGGGCCAACTACCTGGGGCAGTCGGGGCTGTTTCCCAGGGGACTGGCAAATCCGGACCTGAAATGGGAAACCACCTACCAGTATAACGCCGGCCTCGACGTGGGTCTCTTCAACGACCGCATCGAGGTGAGCATCGACTATTACTACAACCACACCAAGGACCTGCTCTTCAACCGGCCCATCAGCTACACCTCCGGCTATGGAAGCATCACATCCAACATTGGTGAACTGGAAAACAAGGGGATAGAGTTAAGCCTCAGCACGGTGAACATCGAGAACAACCAGTTCTCCTGGTCAACCTCCTTCAACATCAGCCGCAACCGCAACAAGGTGCTGTCCCTTTACAACGACCAGCCCCTGGACAATATCGGGCGCGGCAGCAACAGTGTGCGGGTGGGCGAACCCATGGGCATCTTCTATGGCTACCTGAGCCTGGGCGTGGACCCCTCCACCGGCGACATTGTCTTTGCCGATATCAACGGCGACGGACAGATCACCTCCGAAGACCGCACCAAGATCGGCGACCCCAATCCCGACTTCATCGGGGGACTCACCAACAGGCTCACCTACCAGAAATTCGAGCTGAGCCTC
>SKNE01000222.1 GCA_007120675.1 Bacteroidales bacterium | reverse complement strand
TTAATGATGTCCCTTACGTCGTAAGGCTCTCTCGGATCGGTGGGTATGATGTTGTCTATGCGGAACTGTTTTGATTTGGGTGCCTTTTTAGGGAAGGGTGCTGCCTTTTTCTTGTTGCTCCAGGGGATGTAGGACACCAGCTTCTTGATCTTCTGAAAGCACTCTGCTTCGCTCTCCGAGAAGAAATGGGCGTTGCCGGTGATTTCACTGTGCACCCTGGCACCGCCCAGCTCTTCCATGCTGATCTCCTCGCCGAGGACAGAGCGGATCACCTCCGGACCGGTGATGAACATCTTGGAGATCTTGTCCACCACAAAGACGAAATCGGTCAGTGCCGGTGAATAGACGGCCCCCCCGGCGCAGGGACCAAGGATGACGGAAATCTGCGGAATCACACCCGAGGCCTGGGTGTTCCGGTAAAAAATCTCTCCGTAGCCCGCCAGGGAGTTGACGCCTTCCTGGATGCGGGCCCCACCCGAGTCGTTGATCCCGATGATGGGGATCTTCAGCTTCATGGCATGGTCCATGATCTTGCCGATCTTACGGGCGTGCATGAGTCCCAGCGAGCCCCCCGCCACGGTAAAGTCCTGGGCATAAATACAAACAGGGAAGCCACTGATGGTCCCTGTTCCTGTAATCACCCCGTCGCCCGGCAGGTGCTTTTTATCCATGTCAAAATCCTTTGCCGCATGTTCCACAAAAAGATCGTATTCGTGGAATGAATTGGGGTCCAGGAGAGAGATGATGCGTTCCCGCGCTGTCATCTTGCCCATGGCCACCTGCTTCTCAATGGCTTTGGCTCCCCCTCCCTGCAAAGCATTTTGCATGCGCTGCTTGAGATCAAGGGTCTTCTGTTTGATGGACATTTTTTTAGGTTTTGGTTTTTTAATCACCTGTAGAATAGGAAACTATGGTGCAGATCGACGCCGCTGATACGGTTTTTCACGGCGAAACGAACTTCCAAAGTAAAGAAAAAAATCCACACCCCGCGTTGTTTTGGCAAAATTTTTCGGCCTTCCTAGTCCGTTAGGACCAGTCTGACCACTTCCCTCCGGGAGCCGGTAGTGACCTCCAGCAGGTAGATCCCCCTGGCAAAACCTGTGGTGGAAATCTTTTTCTCTTGTCCGGCGTAAACATCGCTTAGTTGAACAGCATACTGCTTCTGACCGTGTATGTTGTAGAGCTTGATCGTGGCCGACCCTGCATTCTGGCCAAAGCCCAGGGTGACTTGCTGCCTGGCGGGGTTGGGATAGACGCGGATCGCTGCCTCCTCTTCCACGATGTCGGCCGACATGGGGAAGTCGCCGAAGCGGGCGGTGAGGGTCTTGTTGCTGGCCGGCATCAGGTAAAGGAGCTCGCGCTTGTTACCTATGGCATTGCCGCCATCCATCCAGGCCTCAAAGCCGTAGTTGATGTTGGGCGATGCGATCAGCCTGACGGCCTCCCCCGCCAGGTACTGGCCGGCGCCGCTCACCGTACCCGACTGATCGGGTGTGATGTTCACATTCAGGTTGTGGGAAATGGGGGCGGCATCCAGGACCTCCAGCTGGTCAATGGCGAAGAATCCCGCCTGCTGTCCGATATACTGCCAGGCCAGGCGCAGGTGGGGGTGACCACCGAAGCGCTCCAGCTTCATCACCGCCTGGATCCAGTCCATCTCGTGCTCTCCTGCAAGGAAAAGGGGGTGCCTGCGGTTGTCCCAGATCTTTTCAAAGCCCTTGTTGTCGGTGCTCACGTGCAATGCCAGGTAGCCTGTCTCGTCCGGGTCTTCCAGCAGCGAGCTGAACATGAAGCGCAGGGCGGGCTTCTGCAGTTCGCTGAGATCCATTAGGGGGGTGATGAGCCACTCGTCCCTTGCCTCACCTCCGGCATTGTCCATGAGGTAGAAATGGGTTCCCGAATGGGGGTTGAGGGTACCGGACCCCGTATCGTGCGATGTGGTTAGTGTCCACCCCTCATGGTTCAGACTGTGGCCTATCCAGCAGCCATCGTCAAAATCGCTGTCGAAGTCCTCCGTCCAGGGCCACTCATGGATCACCTGGTCGCAGTCGCCGGCCTTGAGGAGGTAGGCCGTGTTGGAGGGTGCGGACGGGATGTTGCTGTACACGGCGGTGGCGTGATAGCGGTACAGCCCGTATTCTTGCACCATGTCAAGGAACGCCTTCTCCTGGTCGGCTGGGGAGGAATGGATCAGCTCATCGTTGCGGAACAGGCGGTAGCTGTCGGGCAGCACGCCGGAGAAGCCCATCTGCCGGCTCTTTGCCTGCTGCTCCCCCGGGAGGGGATTCTCCTGGTGCAGGTGGGACAGATTGCCCGTCTTTCTTGTGGGCTCCCCTTCGCCGTCCGAGACATAAATGGCCGTCAGGTAGGCAAAGGAGCCCTCCTGGGCGTCGTTATGGGGACTCCAGTCGCCCGCGTTGCCGCTGAAGGAGTAACCTTGTCCCAGGTTCACCCTTTTCATCAGGGTGGAGGGGTGGTTGCTCCCGTGCAGGGGGTTCACCCCCACATAGAAATAATTGTAAAAGACCATGGTCTCCGGAAGCTCATAAACGAACTCCTGCAGGTGCTGCGCGGTGAGATCCTCCGATTCGTAGAGGAGCGTGGAGCCATCGGTGTCGTAGATCACGAAGCGGAACTGGTCGTCGGGCCAGGGGTGGCTACTGTGCTCCACGAAGGTGTGGGCCACTTTCTCCAGGTGCACGGGGTAGTTGAGTCCCAGCGCCGGGGCATCAAAGACGGTGACCCGCCGGGGTCCTGACCAGGTCAGGTGGGTGTAATTGTCCACATAGCGGTACCACCCGTCCAGGTTGGGGGCATTGCCGGGCGCATACCAGGAAACCATGACGTTCTCTTCGTCCATCAGGCGGGCGTTTACAAAGCCGGGCGAGGGCTGCAGGTCCTGGTATGGGTCAAGGCCGGTCAGGCTCTCTGCGCCCGTATTCAGGGGGTCCAGGAAATGGTCCAGGCGCTGGCTCCACGACAAGCCGTTCTGATCCCAGTGGTACCACATCTTACCATAATAATCGAATGCATATGGGTTGTCGCAATTGGACGAGCCCCCGGTGAGGGTGCCGATGATTTTTTTGTTGGTGTTGAAGATGGGTGAGCCGGAGGAACCGCCTTCCGATACGCCATGGCCGTTTTGGGTGGGTGTCCATATCACCCGCCAGGCCGAATTGTCGGCCATCTGTTGTCCGCTCACCAGGGGGGCTGAGCTCACCAGGTTGGAGGCGTAGGTGGATATTTTTTTCACGTCGCCCCGGGGGTGGTGGATGCCCACACCGCCGTCGGAGCCATCATCGGTGCGGTCCCAGCCGTTCCAGTAAGGGCGCCAGTGCGGTGGAGGAGACTGATGCAGGAGCAGCAGACGGAAGTCGGAGCCCCCCTCCAGGGGCCCCAGTGCGATGTTGTTGGCTCCGTAGACCATGTTGATGGGGGGGAAGCCCTCGTTGGGACAGCCCAGGAGCTCCAGGTTGAAATAAAACTGCCAGTAGATCATGTCCTCTTCGCTGGCATTTCTGCCGCAGTGTTCGGCAGAAAGGAAATAGGGGGTGCCGTCCTGGCGGGTATTGTTCACCAGGGAGCCGGTGCACCAGGAATAATTGCTCCCGGAGCGCATGAGCATGCGGGCCACGCCGCGCTTTTCGTCCTGCCAGTGATCACCCTCCGAACAATTGATGTTTACCATGCAGGGACCCGAATCGCCGATGTCGCGGGTGTCCACCAGCGGATTCAGCGTTCCGCCATAACTCAGGTGGATCACGCTTTCCACCTCCAGGGTGCCGTACAGTGGCGCATCGGCCTTGCCTTCGTGCCAGGGCTCCTGGTATTCCAGGATGATGCTTTCACCCGGCACGACGGCCGTGCTAAAAACCAAATCGTCGCGGTTGTTGCGGTGATCGAAGGAGCCGAGCACCACTTGCCGGTCGGAATCGAAAACAAAGAGCCGGGCCCCTTCTTCCAGCCGGAAGTGGGAGAAATTGACGCCGGTGGCCAGGGCCCCGGGCGACTGGATCTTGATGCGCCAGAGGTGCAGCTCGTTGCCGATCACCTCCCACTGGCCGCTGCCCAGGGGACTGAGGCTGGCCGGTATGGCAAAGCCTGCGTGGGGGGCCACACCGGGCTCGTGAACCCCGCGCTGCTGATCGCGGGTGACCAGCATCTCCTTGTCAAGGACTGCCACATGGCCTGGTGAGTCGGGCATGTCCAGCTGGTGGCGAACGGTGGCGGGCTCTCCGCCATGGGAGATCTGTCCCTGGACGGGGGAGGAGATCATCATTAAAAACAGGAGGGTGAAGAGTGGGCTTAGTCTACAGGTAATCATCATCTGCATCATGGTGGGTTGATTTTATTTAAGGCTTTTTTACGGAATACCAAAGATAATTCCAAAAAACATGATGGCCAAAATTTATGTGTGCCACCAGCGCCCGGCAACGGTTAGAGAATGAGCGTCCCCGGCACTCCTGACCCTATTTGCAGAAAGGGATATATTAATTATCCACATAAAAAAAATGGTAGAAAATGTGTAAAAAAATATATTTTTTGATAAATGATTAATCTTCTTGTTTTTGTTTTGAATTTATTTCTAAATTTAACCGCTGAAATAGAGATGGTCTTTTCCCTATGTTTCAGGTTTAGGAAAAGCCTGGATTTGTCGGACTTTAATTAGGATTACTCAAGAAGGTATGAACCAAAAACTGGTATTCTGTTCAGGAGATACCTGTATGCATTCGTCAATATTCATTCATCAATCAAAAATGAACAACAATCAACCCTTTGTTTAACTAAAACTCAAAATCATGAAGAGAACATTACTTGTTGTAGTATTTGCCTTTGTTGCGGCTTTTGTCTTTGCGCCCGTTGCCGTGGCGCAGCTGCAGTGGCAACAAAGCGAAACGGTGACCCCGGCGCCGGCCGAGAAGGACGATGAGGGGCAGTGGATCCAGTGGGACGACGGTGAAAACTTTGGTTCCGTTGGTTTGAATGCGGGTGGGCTTTTTTATGTTGCCAGCCGCTGGGAACCCTCAGACATTGCTGATTACGACGGAATGGAAATTACCAAGATGAATATTTTCATCAACAACGTGCCGACCTCCGTTACGGCCAAGATTTGGCAGGGGGCAGGTGCTGGCTCCCTGGTGGAGGTGATGAGCCAGAGCGTCTCTGTCTCGGAGCAAAGCTGGGTCGAGTTTGACCTGGACGATCCCTATGTGATCGATGCCAGCGAAGAACTTTGGTTCGGCTACGAGGTGGACGACCCGGGTGAGGGCAACTTCGCCGCTGGACGCGACAACTCCGCCACCGTGGACGGCAAGGGAAACATGGTCAAGCTGGGTGCTGACGGAGAGTGGCAGGCGCTCTCGGGCTTCGGCATCGATGGCAACTGGAACATCCACGCCTACCTGATGGGTGGTGATCCTCCTCCAGATGGCACCTTCATGGTCACTTTCCACGTGGACATGGGTCCTGCCGTGGCAGGTGGCTTTGATCCCCAGGAGCACAATGTGGTGCTTACCGGGAGCTTTACCGGATGGGCTGAGCCCGGCACCGACAACTCCATCGAGATGGCCTGGACCGGTAAGTCCCGTTCCAAGGAGACCATCCTGTATGAAAACTTCGACGGCGGCGCCATTCCCGATGGCTGGCTGAACCTGGACGAGGATGGAGACGGCAATGTGTGGACCATCGTTACCACTCCCGGTCACGGGCCTTACGATGGTGACTACGCCGTGATGTCCGCTTCCTGGGCCGGTGGTACCATCCTGTACCCCGACAACTGGCTGGTCACTCCCAAACTCGAGGGGGTAACCGGCGACTGGGAACTGAGCTGGGCCGTGAAGACCCAGGATCCCGCGTGGCCTTCAGAAACCTATGATGTGCTGATCTCCACCACCGATCCGGATCCCGCTGAATTCACCTCCATCTACTCGGAAACCCTGACAGACGATGAGTGGGAGGTGCACACCCTGAGCCTGGCCGACTTTGCCGGCGAAAGCATTTACATCGCATTCCGCCACCACGATTCTTCCGACTGGTTCCAGATCTTGCTGGATGCCATCCACGTGACCGGCACACCAGGTGATGTGGATCCTCCGGACGACCTCATCTTCTCAGCCACCGTGGAGGTGGATGCCGGTCAGATCCAGTACAAGTATTTCTCCGACGCCTTTGGTGCAGGCTGGGACGGAGGCGAGTGGACAGGCGACCCCAACCGCGTGGAAAACATCACAGAAGACACCGAGATCTTCAACGAGTGGGGTGATCTGATCATCTCCGTCGTTGAAGTGGAGGCGGAAGAGATGATCCTGAAGCTCTTCCCCAATCCCGCAAGCAGTCACATCACGGTGGAGTCCAGCAGCCTGATCCACCTGGTGAGGGTTTACGATATCACCGGTCGCATGGTGCTGCAGTCCAATGTGAATGAATTCTCTCAGACACTGGACGTGTCGACCCTGCGTGGTGGATTCTATCTCATGCAAATACATACCACAGAAGGCATTGAAGGCCGCCGCTTCCACGTGGCGCGCTGATTCAATCACATCTCCTACGCATAAGATGTGTGTTTGCTGCCCGGCACCCGCGGTGCCGGGCAGTTTTTTGTCCCGGCCGGAATGCTTTGCTACCAGGGCCGCTGAAAAAAAAAAGGCTTTTTCATTGCCTTTTTCCCCAAAGCTTGTATATTTGGAACGGAAATGGATGTACAAACAATGATTTCTTCCTTTTTTTACTCACTTAAACACATTTATTATGCGTAGAAATTTACATTTTATGGTATTTGCCTTTGTGGCCGCCTTCCTCTTTTCCAATGTGGGCGTGGCACAAATTCAAATGCAAAAAGCTTCAGAAGTGGTCCAGGCGCCTGCGGCCAAGGACGATGATGGCGAGTGGATCCACTGGGATGACGGGGCGTTTTTTACCAGCATCGGGACGGATGGAGCCGCCCAGTTTGATGTGGCCAGTCGCTGGGAACCCGCCGACCTGGAGGGTTATGACGGCGCCCAGATCACTCAAATCAGCTTTGTTCCGGTAGTGGCAGGGGCCACCTACACCATCAAGATCTGGGAAGGCCCCGACAGGGTAGAGGTGTACGACCAGCTGGTGGAGAACATTGAGGCTGAAGAGTGGAACTTTGTTGAGCTGGACACCCCTTACGTCATCGATGCCAGTGATGAGTTCATGTTCGGCTACTATGTCGACACGCCCGAAGGCTATCCCGCAGGCGCTGACGGCGGACCCGCCGTTTCCGGCAAGGGCGACGTGATCCGTTTGGGAGCAGATTGGGGCGGTCTACTGGAAACCTATAACCTGGACTTTAACTGGAACATCCAGGCCTGGGTTGTGGGTGGCGACGATCCTCCCCCGGGCGACACCTACATGCTCACATTGAACGTGGACATGACAGAC
>SKNE01000030.1 GCA_007120675.1 Bacteroidales bacterium | reverse complement strand
TGTGGCTTAGCCTGCTTCGCCGGGTCTGACGATCAAACCGAGCGGGTCCACAAAAGGGGCAATCAGGGCCTTTTTTGACGACCAGCTTTCAGCGGCAAGGTCCTCAGCACAGGGCATGATGGTCAGAATGGGCACATCGGCCTTGTCCAGGATCCGCTCGGTGTGGTTGGAGGAGAAGATATCCTGTATCCTGCCCCCCCGCTCAGCCACAATCATGATCAGGTCTGCTTCCACGTGGTAGGCAAAGGAAAGTAAAGCGTCGGGCCAGTCTTTGTCGGGACTGATCATCAGGTCGGTGCTGACAGGCACGTTGTTTTCCTTAAAGATATCGGTAACGCTTTTCAGCAAAGCTTCCTTGTTGATGATCTTGGCTTTGTTTTCGGTGGAAAGAAAGCCAAAGACCCTGATGGTGGCCCCGAAAAGCCTGGAAAAGCGGATCGCCTGGGTGATTTTCTGTACGCTGCGCCGGGAAAAGTCAATGGGGATAACAATGTTGTCAAACCCCACATGCTTATGCTTGTCCTTGACCACCAGGACGGGCACACTGGCGCGGCAGGCCACTTTATAGGGGTAACTGCCGACCAGGTGTTGTATCCCCTTTTTGCCATGTACCCCCATCACGATGAAGGCGGCATTCAGTTTCTCGGCCACCTGGTTAATGGTATTGAACACATTGCCGTCCCGGATCATGTGGGTGACTTCCAGATCGGGCTCTTTGTTCAACGCAGAAACCATCTTTACCAAGCGCTCCTCCGCCTCTTGCTCCTTTTTTGTGCCCTTCTGCCGCTTGCTGATCACATGAAGAAGGAAGATCCGGTAACCAAAGACGGGAGCGATGGACGCTGCGTGATCCAGGGCATAGTCCGACACATCGGTGAAGTCTATGGGCACCAGGATAGAGTCACTGTTAAATTGTATTTCCTCCATCGGGTAAACTGATTGGCAGGTAAAGATAATAAATTTCGGCTGAATTGGTGCCTGGCTGGTCACTGCCGGCCAATGCGCTGCCTGACTGCTTCGTAGCACAATATGGCAACGGATGCCGACAGGTTGAGGGAGTCGATGGATCCGGCCATGGGGATCCGCACCAGCCGGCTGGCCCTGCTTTGCCACAAGGGCGACAGGCCTTTGTCCTCTGCCCCAAATGCCAGGACAATACTGCCGGTCATGTCAACCCCATAATAATCAAGGCTGGCTTGCAGGCTGGCAGCGATCACTTCCGGTTTGGAGCGGACTGGGGAGCTTCCCTGTCCGGAGAGCCAGTTCATGGCTTCCTCACCGGAGCAGGAAGCGATGGGCAGGGTGAACACACAACCCAGGCTGGACCTGATGGCATTGGGATTGTAGAGGTCGGTGGCGGCATCGGCCAGTATGACTGCATCCACGCCGGCGGCGTCGGCGGTGCGCAGGACAGCGCCCAGGTTGCCCGGCTTCTCCAAGGCCTCCAGCAGCAAAATGAAGGGTGATTCCGGCAGCACAAGGTCTTTGGGCGACAGGTTTTTTTGATGTCCCACCAGGATCACCCCCTCGGCATCGCTGCGCCAGGCCAGCTTGTTGTAGACGGCCCGGCTTACCGTGCTGCTAATTTGAGGGGGAAAGTGGATGGGATAGTGGGGATCGGGCTCATAGATCTCCCGGCAAACCAGCAAACGGCCGGGCTGGAATCCGTGGGATAATGCCAGTGATACTTCACGGCGTCCTTCTGCCACAAACAAGCCCGTTTTACGCCGCTCCGACGCCTTTTGCTGCAGGCGGAGGCCTTGTTTTACCAGTGGGTTCTGCAAACTTCGTATGTGCTCTTCCATATCCGGCCTGTGAAATGTTTTTAGTTTTGCCTACCGCTAGCCTGCCGGGCTTGCAGGCACTGGGAAGAAGAGCCTGTGCCCCATGAATACCGTGGCTGCCAGGGCATAAAAGCACACAGCCAGGGTCATCACCGCGGTAAAACCTGCCTCAACCGCAATGATCATTGCCAGCGATGTACTGATCACCGATACCGACCCGTTGATGCCCCAGGCCCAGGGTGTTTGACTTTTGTCGTACTCACTCAGGTAACGGATCCCCAGCGGAAACATCATCCCTTTGAAGAATGAGGGGATGCCGATGAGCAGCAGGCTCAGGACTATTTTTACCAGCAGGGGTGAAGCGATGGTCCACTGCAGTATGGGTGTGAGCAGGAAGGTGTACACAAGCAGCAGGCCGGTGATTGCCAGGCCCACCCTGGCGGGTGATCGGGGCAGGGCACTGAGGCGGCCGGAAAGCAGGCTGCCGGCACCGCTGAAGATGAGCATGGTACTGATGACGGCAGACAGCGCATAGACGGGCAATCCAAAGTACAGAACGAAGCGCTGAATCAGGATGATTTCCACGAACATATAACCTATTCCCAGCGCCCCGAAGTACAAGAGGGTCCCCCCTTTACCCCGATGGCTTTTTCTCAGTCGAAGCAGTGGCATGATGATAAAGAGCAGGGCCAGGATAAGGCTTTGCAGCAATGTGACCAGTACAATGAGGTAGCCCAGCTCAAGGAAGGCTACCTGGTCGCTGCCAAATATTTCTGACAGGTAACCGATATTGGACAGCTGGAGAAATTGGGAGAAATAGGGTTTGTTGTCCGTGGCTGGTCTGACCATGAATCCGTAGTCCTGGAAAAAGGCGTCATCTCCCGAAAGGATCCTGTCAACATAGTCGAAGAACATCTTGTCTTCCACCATATTGTATTGTTCCCTTTCATGGTCTTTCATCCCTGGCATGAGGACGATGTCGAAAAAGCGTTCCCCGGCGAAAGCCCTGATGCGCTCAGCTTCACCGGGACTGATGGGTGTTTTTTTGAGGACAAAGCTGATCGTTCCCCAGGACCGGATGGCTGCGATGTGGTCACCCGGACTGCCGATGCCGGCCTCCCTGGCTGTTTCTACGAGGCTGGCAAGCAGTTTGAGCGATGTCCTGGCGGGATAGTCCATCCAGGTGGACGCTGAAATCATCCCTTCATCAGAGAGGGAGGCCCACATGAGACGGAACGCCTCCAGTGTCATCCCATAGTTTTCCTGCAAGGCGTTGATTCCGGCTGTCCCACCAAAAGCGTCTTGCTGCGGTAGAACGATCAGGTCGTATGGCTTGTCCCTTGCTGAAGCCAGAAAGCTGCGCGCCTCCCGGCGGTGAATGTCCAGGTGCTCATAGAAGAACAGGCTGTCCGTTGCTGCAGCAAATTGATGCCGAAACAGTCGCACAACGTCCCTGTTGGGAATGATGGCATCGACGTGCTGGGGCTTGTGGGAGAAAACATGTGCCAGCGGAGCCCCTTCGCCCGCGTTGAGCAGCAGGATGCGGCCCGGACTGCTTACAGCCCAGGGAAGGGCTTGTGTGGTGTAGTCCAGGATATGCTCATCCTGTCCGCGCTGGTAATTGGGGATCACCCCGTAGAAATCGCCGTTGACAAAAATATTCTTCTTGACCGGTAAGGGCCCGGTGTATGACAGGCTGAGTGCCGGGGCAAAGCGCAGTGCCGGGGAGGCCACCACCTCTGTCATTCCATGGATGCCCGGTTGTGTGTGGACAATCTCTGCTTCTGGCAGGTTCAGGGCCTGGGCCAGGCCTTTGTATTGTGAGATGGGGATTTGTCCCGGCCGGACCAGGAAAAGCCCCGCCGCGATCAGGGCTGCGGTGGCGATGGCCACGTGCAAAAGCCGGAAGGTCTTGCTGCCCATGGCTGCCAGGCCTGCAATCACTGACAGTAGACCAATCAGGGCTGGCAACTGCTGGGGAAATACCAGGTTCAGGAGCAAGAGCACAAGCAACCCACCAAGACCTGAGCCCAGCAGGTTGGAGAAATAGTACGTGCCGATGTGCTTTGCATGCTCAATGAAAAGCATGCCAATGGATAAGGCACCGGTGAAGAAGGGGATAAAGAATACCAGGTAATTGGCCAGCAGTATGGGGAACTGCGAGCGTTCGACAAAGAGAAGGTAGACGTCAAACTGAAAGACCTCCAGGCGTGTGATGTGAAAGGCCAGGATCATGAACAGTCCGCTTGTACTCATCAGCAGGGGCACGAGCCAGTGTGCCCTTTTCAGCAGGCTGCTTCGTGCCAGTGCCAGGAGGGTGCCGCTGGCGCCAAAGCCCAGCATGGCGATGGAGATGATCATATAGGCAAAGTGATGCCACTGCACAATGGATATCAGCTGCATCAATGCCAGCTGGAAGGCAATGATGGCGGCCGAATGCAGTGCCAGGCTGACCAGCAGGCTGGTGTTTACCTCACGCTTGCCTCTCAACATATTCATTCAGCTCTTTCGAAGGGGACAAAGCGCACCGGCATCAGGCTGCGTGTGGTGATCTCTCCACCTGTTTTTTTCTCCACCAGCATGAGGTGCTGCATCTGGAAAGGGGACCCTACAGGGATGATCATTCGACCCCCTTCCTTTAGCTGCTCCACGAGGGGTGGGGGGATGTATTCGGCGGCGGCCGTCACCACGATGGCGTCAAAGGGTGCCTGCTCCTCCCAGCCATAGTAACCGTCGGCGATCTTCACATGCACGTTGTCGTATTGTGCCTCCAGCTTTCGCCTTGCCTGCTCCCCCAGTGGCCTGATGATCTCAATGGTATAGACCTGGTCAATGATCTCTGCCAGCACGGCTGCCTGGTAGCCTGATCCGGTTCCGATCTCCAGCACCTTGTGCTGTGGCTCGGGACCGATGATCTCGGTCATGAATGCCACGATATAGGGCTGAGAAATGGTTTGTCCGTAGCCGATGGGCAGGGGCCTGTCCTGGTAGGCGAACCGCCGTTGTGCAGCCGGCACGTAGAGGTGCCTTGGCACATTGCGCATCGCTTCCAGGGTGGCCTTGTCACTGATGCCACGGGCCCTGATCTGGGTACGCACCATGCTTTGCCGGTCCCGCTCAGTGGCATCGGAGCTTGCCACAAGGGGAAGGGCAAGAAAAATAAGCAGCATTAAAAGTGGCGTTTTCATCACGGGTGTACTATTTGTTTTTCTTTCATTGAACTGGTCCCTCGGACACAGAGCCACAGGGCGCGTTAAGCGGCGCTCCCCGGGGGTATGGGCGCTTCGGATGGAAGCACCGCTTAAGGGCTTGATTCACAAATTTACTGAAATTTATTCATTAGAAAATGGCCATGGCTCCCCCCGGAGCCGTCATGGAATGGCTCAGAGGCTAAGGAGGAAGTCCATGGTGTCTGTTCCGTCGGCATAGTCCGGCAGGGAAGGCTCCTGGGTACTGCCAGGCGTCAAAAGACCCGGGTCAGGCCATTGCTCCGGTCTTGCCGTCACAATGCATTGAAGCTGATGCCGGCGGTCCCTGACCTGGTCCCACAGCTCCCCGGCATCCTGCCAGGTGCTGTAGTGAAGGACGGCGGGGGAGGACCCCGGTTGCCTGTTCTCCGCAAACAGGCAAAAGCCTGCATCGGAATAGGCTTTACCGCAGACCTTCATCAGTGCCCTGCCATGCCGCAAATTGTTCGTGTAAGCCCTGTTTTCCAATACGTAAGAATACGCCTTCCAGGCCCTGGTCAGGTGCCCCAGGTGTTCAACACCCGGTATAAACAGGTAGGATACATTACGGCACCCCATGCCATAATAGGCAAAAACATCTTCCCCAAGCGACTCCAGCTCACGGACTGATTCCCTGCCGGTGAGGATGGCGGCAGAGTAGCGGTTTTTCCTGATGATGTGGGGCAAATGACCGTAGTGATAGGTAAAGTAACGTGCGGTGTTATCGCTTCCTGTGGCAATCATGGCCTGGGCTTCATCCTTCATTTCGCCGGTGACCCGGATGCGGTTCATTAAGCCTTTGTCCAGTAAAGCCAGTGTATTGGCCACTGCCAGGGGTAGCAGCTTATCGTTGGAAGAGGGCTTCAGCAGGAGTTGATGGCCTGCCGTGATCACACACAGCATATCGTGGAATCCAACCAGCGGTATGTTGCCGGCCATGATCACCCCCACCTTTTTAACCTGCCGGTTGCCGGTCGACAGCCTGGGATAGGATTGCATCCAGTCGCGCAGGGCCCCGAACGTTAGCATGCCCGACAGGGCTTGGAGGGCACGGGCTGTTTCGCGTGTTGTGAACCATGGGTTGTCGTTTGCCGATTGCAGGGCTGCCCGGTAGAGCTGGTGTCCCCCATCCGGCACAGGGGATTGTTGCAGCAGGGCTTGCGACACCTTGCCCATGATTTGGCCCAGTGTGGCAAACAGGTCTGTGTAATAGGCGGGACTTTTTATCATTGCAGCTGGTTCTCCGGACATTTTGTTTTGATCCGCCTGGTTTGCTGATGGCGGTCGCAGGCAAAGGTGATGTAAAGATACAATATCCCGGTGTGGTGTCCATGCCACCATGCACAAGCAGGGGTGCGGAAGTTCTCCCGCCATCCACGGACCGGGCCTTGTTGAGGCAGGCCGTGACAAAAGGCTGTGGGAAAGTAATATAGAGTAAGCTGATAATGAATGGCTTCAGAATAATTTGGCGACTTTTCTTTCGTTAATGGTTTAATTTTGCCATATTTGCACGGATATACAACAACAAAATACTTTTATTCACCATAAAACTCAACCCCATGAAAAAACATAATTTTAGCGCCGGACCCTCAATTCTGGCCAGGGAAGTCATCGAGAACACGGCCAAGGCGGTACTCGATCTGAATGGTATTGGTTTGTCTGTCATGGAGATCTCCCACCGCGGCAAGGATTTTCAGGCGGTGATGGACGAGACCGTGGCCTTGTTCAGGGAGCTCCTGGAGATTCCTGACAATTATCATGTGCTCTTCTTAGGCGGTGGGGCCAGCTTGCAGTTCTGCATGGTACCCTATAACCTGATGAAAAACAAGGCAGCCTACCTGGAGACGGGTACCTGGGCCAAGAAAGCCATCAAGGAAGCCAGGGGCTTCGGAGAGGTGGACGTGGTGGCCTCATCTGCCGACAAGAACTTCAACTTCATTCCAAAGGATTTTGTCATACCGGAAGACGCGGACTATTTTCACATTACCACCAACAACACCATTTTTGGTACCGAGATCCACGTGGACTATGATAGTCCGGTTCCCATGGTGGCCGACATGAGTTCCGACATCTTCAGCCGCCCCATGGATGTGTCGAAATACGCCATCATATATGGGGGGGCCCAGAAGAACCTCGGACCTGCAGGGGCCACTTTCGTGATCATTCGCGACGACATCCTGGGCCAGGTGGATCGCCACATACCCACCATGCTTGACTACCGGACACATATAGACAAGGGGTCTATGTTCAATACACCCCCCTGTTTGCCCATTTACACCTGCATGGAAACGCTGAGGTGGCTCAAGAAACTGGGTGGTGTGAAAGTCATGGAGCAAATGAATAGGGAAAAGGCCGGGCTATTGTATGATGAGATTGACCGCAACGCCCTTTTCGTGGGAACAGCCGAAACAGAC
>SKNE01000078.1 GCA_007120675.1 Bacteroidales bacterium | reverse complement strand
GGGGACAAGCTGCTCGTGTCAGTGGACGGGAAAGAGTACGCGCTGGACTTTGTTCAAATAGGCTCAGGGAGCTATTCCATCCTCCACAACAACAAATCCTACAACCTGGAGCTTATCCCCGTCAACGGCATCAAGAAATACAATGTGAACACCTTCAAAAACAGTTTTGAGGTGGAGATTCTGGATGCCGAAGCCAAATACCTGGCTGGCCGGAAGGCTGGGCAGGAGGCGGACGACGAGGCCGTGATCAGTTCGCCCATTCCGGGTAAGGTGGTGAAGCTTTTTGTGAAGGAGGGGGATGCCGTGGAGGCCGGCCAAACCCTTGTGGTGATTTCGGCCATGAAGATGGAAAGTGAGTTCAAGGCGCCGAAGGCAGGGGTGGTCAGTGCCATAAAGGCCAGTGAGGGACAAAGTGTGGAAGCAAAGCAGGAGCTCATCCTCATCGATTTTGCAGAATAATTGATTACAACGCTAAAGCAGGTATACGATGGAAGAATCCAAAGAAAACAAGTACCAGGAGTTGGACAGGCGCCACCAGGCAGCAGAGATGGGTGGCGGTCCCGAGCGCATCGCCAAGATTCACGCCTCGGGACGCAAGACGGCCCGCGAACGGATCAAAGAGCTCCTGGACCCGGAAACCTTTGTGGAGCTTGACAAGCTGGTGGTGCACCGCAACACCGCTTTTGGAATGGATAAGCAAAAGATCCCGGGCGATGGGATCGTCACCGGCTACGGCAAGGTGGACGGCCGGCTGGTATATGTCTTTGCGCAGGACTTCAGCGTATTTGGCGGGTCACTCAGTCGCGCCAACGCCGACAAGATTGTTAAGGTGCAGGAGCTCAGCATGAAGATGGGGGCTCCGCTCATTGGCCTGAATGACAGTGGTGGCGCACGCATCCAGGAAGGGGTGGAAAGCCTGGCAGGATATGCCGATATCTTTATGCGCAATGTGCGCGCCAGCGGGGTTGTACCCCAGGTATCAGCCATCCTCGGACCCTGCGCCGGGGGCGCCGTTTATTCGCCGGCGCTAACCGACTTCATCTTCATGACCAAACAGAGCAGCTATATGTTCGTCACCGGACCCGATGTGATCCGCACCGTAACCCATGAAGAGGTTACCAAGGAAGAGCTGGGCGGCGCAGGCACCCACAACAGCAAGAGCGGGGTGGCGCACTTCAAGGCCGATGACGACGAGCAGGCCATGATGATGATCCGCGAACTCCTGGGATTCCTCCCCTCAAACAACATGGAGGATCCCCCGGTGAAACCCTGCACCGACTCGGCACACCGTACCGATGAAAAACTGCAGGACCTGGTGCCCGACAACCCGAACAAAGCCTACGACATCAAGGAGATTATCCATAGTGTGGCCGACGACCACAATTTCTTTGAGGTGCATGCCCATTATGCCAAAAACGTGGCCATCGGCTTCGGGCGACTCAATGGCAAACCAGTTGGCTTCGTGGCCAACCAGCCAGCTGCCCTGGCAGGTGTGCTCGACATCGACGGGTCCATCAAAGCAGCCCGCTTCGTGCGCTTTTGCGACGCTTTCAACATCCCGCTGATCACCTTCACCGATGTACCCGGATTTTTGCCCGGCACCGGACAGGAGTTCGGTGGCATCATCAAGCACGGCGCCAAGCTCATCTACGCCTACGCCGAGGCCACCGTACCCAAGATCAATGTCATCACCCGCAAAGCCTACGGCGGTGCTTACTGTGTCATGTCCAGCAAGCACCTGGGAGGCGACATCAACTATGCCTACCCTGGTGCCGAGATCGCCGTGATGGGTCCCGATGGAGCCGTCAATATCCTTTATAGGAACAAGCTCAACGACGACCAAAAGGCCAAGGCCATCGAAGAATACAGGGCCAGCTTCTGCACCCCATACAAGGCAGCAGAGCTGGGGTACATAGACGAGGTGATCTACCCCCGCGAGACACGGCTCAAGCTCATACAAGCCCTGGAGATGACGGAAAACAAACGGGAAAACCTTCCCCCGAAAAAACACGGCAACCTGCCCCTGTAATGCGGACGGACTTAATAAGAACCCTCCTGTATTTCGACATCTTTTCCTATCCCCTCTCCGAAGAGGAGCTGTTGAGCTATTGCGGATTTGTCGCAAAAGAGTCCGGGCAGCTGGCCCGGCAAGCGCTTCAGGATCTTGTGAAGGATGGCCTGATCTGTAAAAAGGATGGTTTTTATTGCCTGGCCGGGAAGGCGGAGCTGGTCGAACGCAGGCTCAGTGGGAACAAAAGGGCGAAGGAACGCCTGATCACCGCCAGGCGATACGCACGCCTCATCGCCAGCTTCCCCTTCGTGGAGGCTGTCATGTTGTCAGGATCCATCGCCAAGGGGTATATGGGCAGAAATGACGACATCGATTACTTCATTATCACCCGGCCCGGAAGGCTCTGGATCGCCCGCAGCCTGCTGGTATTGTTTAAGAAACTATTCCTGGGCAACTCCCACCGCAACTTCTGCATCAACTATTTTGTGGACAGTCAAAGCCTGCACATCAGGGAGCAAAACCGCTTCACCGCCACGGAGATCGCATTCCTTGTCCCCGTTTACAATGAAAGGATGTACCGGCAGATGCTCGGGGCCAATGCCTGGATCAAAACCTATTACCCCACCTTCACCCAGGAGGGGCAGCCGGAGATGCCCGCCAGCAAGTGGATCAAAACACTGCTGGAGGCTTTGCTGGACAATGGAATGGGCAACAGGCTGGAAGCCTTCCTGCACAAACGTTCCATAAGGATCATTCGAAACAAGTTCCAACAAATGAGCACCTCGGCTTTTCATTCCAGCTTCAGCCTGAAGAAGAACGAGCTGCGCTACCTGCCCGGACGCCAGCAGCACCGGATCATCCGGCGCCTGTGCTGGAAGGAGCGTTTGTTCGAACGCAGGATGGGAGCCCCCCTGCAGGGTATGCCCAGGCTCTCAAATACGCCGCTGACACAGTCCTAATACCCACAATGCATGAGCAATAAGTTTTATCAGCAGGTGGAGCGTTATTACGATGGCGACGCCGGTGACTTCGACGCCAGGTACTGGAAAAACCCGGTACTGCAGCGTATCCGACAGGATTTCCGCGAACAGGTTAAACGGCATGCATTCAGTAAGGCACTGGAAATTGGTTACGGCACGGGACTCGACCTGGTTCACTTCGCTGTCACGCACCCCGGCAGGCATTTTGCCGGCATCGACATTTCAGGGGCCATGCAGGAGGCGGCTTCCGGAAAAATCGGTGACATGGGACTGGAAAACGCCATGGCACTGAAAGGTAGCGTGGAAGACCTTCCCGGATTGTTTCCGGGGAGGGACTTCGATATGGTCTATGTATTCTTCGGTGCCCTGAATACGGTGGAAAACCTCCACGTGGCAGCGCAAAGGATCGACGAGGTCACCAAGCCGGGTGGCTTCCTGGTGCTCTCTTTTGTCAACCGGAACTACGTGGCGGGGATGCTCATTGAGCTGCTCAAGCTACGCTTCAGGGCGGCCTTCTCCCGTTACCGGAGGGAATGGGGCGGTTACTCCCCTTCCCAGTACCTGCCAAGCCGTTGTTACAGTCCGGGACAAATCAGGCAGGCTTTCGCTTCCTTCCGCTTGCTCAGCCGGAAAGGGTACAGCATCTTGCATCCGGCCTGGTATTATCACGGACTGGCACGTCGGCTGCGTCCCCTGCTCCCCACCCTGTGGAGAGCCGACAAGGCACTGAACCACACCCCTTTTTGGTCATGGGGAGAGTACAGCCTCTTTGTCTTCCAGAAGCCTGACAATATCCGCCAGTAATGCCTTATGATCCCTGGAGACAGGCAGGGCACGCGCCTGGAGTTCCGGATACAGGGTCTGCATGGGTATGGAGGTGGTGAGCGCCGCAAGGGCCGTACGCCCGTAGGTTTTTTTCACCCGGGCATCCGCCACTTGCTCAACGGGCAGCCCGGTGATGGAGGACAGTATGGTGCAAAAGCGGGACTGCGACAAGGGCTTGCCACTGAAAATGTTCAGATCCTGGTTTCTCCCCCCATGGTCGGCCAATGCCCGGATCATGCGTACACCCTCATCCAGGTGGATAAGCGACATCAGCTGTTTCCCATCCCCATAGCATGGCACCCAACCGCTGCTTTGCATGGGAAGCCAGAAAAACTGCCTGAACCAGGACGCAGGTCCTGTGATCCAGCCAGGACGGGCAAAGCGAACATCCAGGATCCCGGACTCACGGGCCTCAAGCCAGGGGCGCTCATTTCGGTGGTAATGGCGGGCAAAGGCTGCGGGGGCCAGCGGACTCTTCTCGGTGGCGGGATCATCATCATGGCGCGGACCGTAAACCAGTGAGCCGGACACGTACACCACCACGGGAGGCCTCTCAAGCAACGATAGCTGGCGCACCAGGCTGCGGTTTGCGGCTTCGCCCTGCCTGGACGCCCACTCACGGCTGATGCGGTGGCTGCCGGCGGGACGCGCCAGGTGAAACACCACATCGGGCGGGTAATGCTTCAACCATTCTGGATCGATCTTACCCAGGCTGCCCACAAAGGTATTCACCCGCTCAAGCCGCTGAAGGGGCAGGCTCTTGTGGAGCAAGGCATGCAGGCGACCCGGCGGTTGATGAGCCAGCAAAGACTTTAACAAAGCAGAACCGATATATCCCGTTCCTCCCAGGATCCAGGTGTTTTTATTCATGGAGATGTGATTTTTAACCTGCATTGTTCAGACAATGAACCCGCCACCAGCCATCCACCCGCACCCCAGAATAAAAAGGCGAACTGGTCGGTGGTCAGGAAATTATTCACCGCACCGTGAAAGAAATAGGTCGACAGGGCCAGGATGCCCACCATCACCTGGTGGTTGGCGCCCCTCTGTCCCCGGCTGCGAAATGCCAGCCAAAGCCACCGAAGCGGCAGAAGAAGCCAGGCCAGCAAGCCGAAGAGCCCTGTCTCACTCAAGGCCAGGAAGTACTCTGAGTGGGCAGTGCCTCCCGATCCTTCCGGCACATTGTAGGGATCGGTGACCGTGAGGCGGTTCATAAGGGCAGGGTCCTGGTAAGGAATGTACTGGAACTGGTAGGTCCCCGGACCAAAGCCACTGAGCGGCCTTTCCCTGAACATTTGCCAGGCCGCACGCCAACGGTTCAGACGCTCCAGGTTCGACACATCGGTGGACACATTGGCCACCGACACCTGTCGATCTACCCACCCGGCCCCACTGTCGTACGACAAAGTCTCCACCTGGTGGATTCGCTCCCGGATGAACGACTGGCCATACCAAATTGTCCCCATGAATAACAGGCCGGCCATGACCAGCACAACGGGCCGCGGCCGGAACCTGAAAACAAGGTAGGTCAGCGGGGCAAACAGCAGGCTCAGGAAAGCCGCCCGGCTGGTGCTGAGAACGACGGCAGCCAGGAAGAAGGCAGATAGCAGCCAGTACAAAAAACGATACCTGTCCCCCTTTGCGGCAAGTCCGGTGGCAGCCCAGAAAACCGCCATCAGTGCAGCCGCCGCTCCAAAAATGGTGTGGTCGTTATAAAAAGGACGAAAGATGCCGCGCATCACCACCGGGTTCCAGTCCCACGCAGCGTACTGGACCAATGCCCAGGCTGTCACCAGCACAAAACCGGCCCCATAGGCCAGCATCATCCGTGGGAAGAGACCCGGATCATCTCTCGACAGTTGCAAGCCAAGCAGGTAAAATGAGAGGATATACATGACATTGACGCCAGTGAATTTTACCGACACAAAAGGCATTTCAGAAAAAACGGTGGTCAGGAAGAGGATGGCAAAGAGTGGCAGCACCCATAATGAT
Organism: Bacteroidales bacterium; assembly: GCA_007120675.1. Classification (GTDB taxonomy): domain Bacteria; phylum Bacteroidota; class Bacteroidia; order Bacteroidales; family UBA7960; genus PUPG01. Next base: position 1,633 of record SKNE01000078.1, on the reverse strand, counting down.
TCCCTGAAGATGGATGATGAAGTCACCGGCTTCTGTCCCATGAGGTGAAGGATGCACAGGGTGGCAGCCACCGCCACGATGGGCTCACTGGGCAGTCGCAGCATGGAATCCAAAACAAAAGGTACCGGCACGGATAAGGGCAGGATAAAGGCCAGCAGCAGCATCAGCGAGCTTTCGAGCCGGAGCCGCTTGATGGTCCAGGCTGCCAAAAAAGCCAGGAAGGCCAGCACCGGCAGAATGAACAGCGCCTGTTGGGCCAGGGGCCACAGCAGCAACAGACTGGCAAGGGATGAGCTGCCTGCCAGCACGAATCCGGGGCCATCCTTCTTACTGCTTAACAGCATCTTTGCGAATCATTTCCACCACCAGCATGATCATCACAAAAACCAGGGAAGCCGCCAGGGAGAGAAGTAAGCGGGGAGGCCAGTGCGGGCTTGATGAAGCCACTGCCGGTGATATCACGTACGTCCCGGGAAGCGAAGCATCGAGGCTCTTCTTTAGTGTCTCGTATCGCTTGCGTCGCTCAGCCAGCTCCCATAGCAGGGTTTCATACACCTGGCGGTCACGAACCTGTTCAGACCACCCCGGGCCTTCTGGATCAGGCGCAGGCAGAGGCTGCAGGCTCATACGCGCCTCCAGTGCATCCAGTTCGGTTTTCTTGTCGAGGTAAAGATCGCGGGCAAAACGGTAGGCTGCCAGGCGATTATCCCTTAACAGGTCTTCCTTGATGATGTCGCCCAGCGCCACGATGGCGTTGGCCATATCGGCCGCGCGCTGCGCATCGCGGTCCCGGACCTGCACTGACACAGAATTGTAGCGCGTCTTCTCCACCTGGATGCGCGAACGAATCCGCTGGTACAACCGCTGCCTTCCCCCTGTCTGTCCGGTGTCTATGTCATAAATGCCCGCCAGGCCAAAGCGTGCCTCCAGGCTGTCAAACAGGATGGTGGACTGCAGGATCTGGATGTGTCCGTCGATCTCTGCCTCGCTTCCAAAGCCGATGCCCTGCTGATCAAACTGCTGGGAGAAAAGCGTCAGCGGGACAAAGATCAGTGCCTCGGAGCGATACAGTGGCTTGACAAAGAGGGGTGAAGTGGCTAAGTACATCAGCAGGGCTGAAAACACAGCCCCTGCAGCCACCCACTTCAAAAACTTTGGCCTGAACAGCCAGTCAAGGTCATCATGCATGATGAATGTCATTTTAATGATGTAAGGCCGATTAATTATGTAAGGATATGTGCACCAAATTGTTCAGTATGGCAAGCGGTTTCAACCATCTTTCATGTTCCCGGACAAATGGCCGGGGGCATTGCACAATTCCTGTCCCGTCACGCAAAGTGCGAATTAAGGGCAGAGCCAGGTCACCTGGCCAGCGCTTTCATGCTGCCTTGCGGATCAATCGAAAAATGCCAAAATGCTACACCGGAAAAGGCAGACGGCCTGCCATGGTGGTATCCGTATAAAAAAAATGATTATTTTTGCCTCCCCGCACGGGAAAAACGGGGCGTTAGCTCAGTTGGTTCAGAGCGCATGCTTGACAGGCATGAGGTCGCTGGTTCGATTCCAGCACGTCCCACACTGACGAATAGTCAAATTTCTTCTTTCGCAATCGACACTTCCTGCCTGCCATTGT
>SKNE01000188.1 GCA_007120675.1 Bacteroidales bacterium | reverse complement strand
TGAACGGTGATCTCGGCGCGACGCAGGGGTTCAAGTATCTTTTCGATCTCGGCATAAATGAGTGTCATGTCCTTGATCCTTCTTTCCCTTTCAGCCGGGGCCAGCTGCGAATTGATCACATTGGCAATGGCCTGCTTGTCGGGCAGGTCTGAAGCATCCAGCTTGGTCATAAAGCTTTCAAAATCTTCGCCTTTGGCATTGACCCGCAGCTCGGGCAAATCAACATCCTTGTCGCGGAAAAGGTTTCTCACATAGCGTTCACCGGTCCTGGAGCGGTCTTCAGAGAGTTCCAGGTTAAAGGCCACCTCCCCTTCGGGAGATGCCCAGGCGTCCACGTCCACCGCCTTCAGCTCCCATCCCCTCTGGATAAACTCGCTGATACTTTCGATGGCTTCCCTGGCCTTGTCACCGCGGTTCAGGGGCAGGCGCCAGTTCAGGTTGTGGCGCATGTAGGCAAAGTAAATGTTGGCGCTTTTTGAAATGATCACCTCTTCTTCATACTCGTGGGGGGCAATGGCCACATTGTGGTCATTCTTTACCCGCTGTGATGTGAGGATGACACCATCGGCCACTTTCCTGGCGGGCAGCTCAGTGGCATTGTCGGCACGCCCCTCCCTGTAAATCCTGGCCCTGATGTAGAGCTCGGACGCCAGCATGTCGGCTTCATAGGCAAAGGTGTTGTTCATATTAAAAGAACTTCGCCGGTCACGGGCCATCATGGTCCCTGCGGTGGTGGTATTGCTCCCGCGCAGAATAACGGTTTCCAGCTCCTTTTCTCCACCTGCATGCATCAGTACAGGGGTGATCTCCACCACGGCATTGCGATGAAAATAACCTTCCCCTACAGCACCCGCCACATTGGCTGCCACCTGGCCGCCGTGGTTCTCCAAGGGGTTGGTTTCAGGGGTGTAACGAATACCCTCGTCGTAGTTCCTAACCATCCTGTTCAGGCCACAGCTGGCAAACAGGCCCGCCGCGATGATCATCACGGCCAAAAGTCTGAAGTTAATGTTTTTCATAATGCTTGTTTTGTATTTGGTTAAAGCTTGCAGATTGATTGATAATTCAACGTTTCGAGCAATGCGCAAAGATAATCACAAATATATAAAAATCCTGCAAACAAGCATCTGAACAAAAAAAAATCGGACAGATACCTCTTCTTTGGCCCAAAAAAATGGGATCGGCTTTGTGAATATGAAAAAATGGTGTACATTTGCACTCCTTTTTGCGAAAAAGGCTTTGTGAAAAGGCCCGTTCGTCTAGGGGTTAGGACGCCAGGTTTTCATCCTGGTAGCAGGGGTTCGAATCCCCTACGGGCTACAGAAAATTATTGTACCAATTGATTTATACTGGATATGGCAAATCATCCTTCAGCAAAAAAACGGGTTCGCTCTGACAACGCCAAGCGTCTGAGAAACCGGTATTATGCCAAGACAACCCGTACGGCGATCAAGAAGCTAAAACTCACCAGCAATAAGGAAGAAGCACAGGAGAAGCTTCCCAAGGTGGTGTCCCTCATCGATCGCCTGGCAAAAAAATCGGTCATACACAAAAACAAGGCAGCTAACCTTAAGTCGAAACTGACCAGGCGTGTGAATGCCTTGCAATAGTTCGCCACCTGCCCTGATCGATTTTTCAGCCTGTTGAGAAAAAATGTTTATTTTTGCCCACGCGGCCCGTTCGTCTAGGGGTTAGGACGCCAGGTTTTCATCCTGGTAGCAGGGGTTCGAATCCCCTACGGGCTACAAATGGACCTTTCATCCGAAAGGTCTTTTTTTTGCCAAAAATTTTGTAATTTCGTATAAATATAATGAAATTACAAATGAAAAATAATTCGCAATATCCTGTTCTGCATCAGCGCAGCATCAAATTCTGGGCCGATGATGACAAGCCCAGGGAAAAACTGCTCAGTAAGAGCCAGAAGTACTTGTCGGATGCCGAACTCCTGGCCATAGTGATCGGATCGGGCTCCACAGAGCAAAGCGCGGTGGAGCTTGCCAGGGAAATCCTTCTCAGCGCCTCAAACAACCTGTCGGAACTGGCCAGGATGGATGTGGCTGAACTGCTTCGTTTTAAGGGCATCGGAACGGCAAAAGCCATCAACATTGTCGCAGTGATGGAGCTGGGGCGGCGCCGCCGCCTGGCCGAAGGCCTGATGAAACAGAGCATTTATGCCAGCAAAGATGCCTTCGAGATCATTGATCCCATCATCGGCGACTTGCCCCATGAAGAGTTCTGGGTTTTGCTGCTCAACAGGGCGCGCCGCTTGCTGAAAAGCTGCTGCATCAGTGAGGGGGGGGTAGCGGGCACAGTGGCTGATCCAAAAAGAATCTTCAAAGCAGCCCTGGAGAGCAGCGCCACGGCCATCATCCTATGCCATAACCATCCCAGTGGAAACCCATCACCCAGTATGAGCGATAAACGAATTACCCAGAAATGCGTTGAGGCGGGCAAATTCCTGGACGTTCCCGTTATAGACCATATCATTGTGGCCAATAACAACTATTTCAGCTTTGCAGATGAGCAACTATTGTGAGTGCAGGACCAAGCACGACCACCTTCAGTTTGACTGATCAAGGCCGGGGACAATTTGTATGGGTTAGACTGCGTTTGCTGGCTTGCAACCTGTTCGTGCCGTTCAGGCAGAGGCTGATCGCTTTGAGCTTTCAGCCATTATGATTACTTTTACCCCATCATGTGAGCCGGAACCAAAACAGCTCAAGGTCACACACAAAGCGGCTCAGCTTATCTTTTCAAGTCATGGTGCTCATATATACTCCCAGGATCACCGCAAGGATCCAGTACGCTGCAGGTTTGCTTCTTGGCATCATTCCCGGACTGGAATGGCGCCTGGTGGATGATCTTGACGCATGCCGGAAACACCAGGGTCCGAAGATTTTTTACGGCAAGCCACCTGCTGATCAGGATGGACTGGTGTTACCCTCCCACGGTTTTTTGCTGGAACGGGGTGTGCACTACTTCTTGCCCCAACTGAAGGAGCAGGACGGTCTTCCATTGCTGTTTCCGGCGGAGGGTAAGGGCTACGACCTCCCATTCGACCCTTTTGCCGCTGCTTTTTACCTGGTCAGCCGCTACGAGGAATACCTACCCCATAACAAGGATGCGCACGGTCGTTTCGAAGCCACTGAATCCTTTGCCTATAAGCACCACTTTTTGCACCGGCCGGTGGTGAACCACTACGCCTTGCTGCTGAAAAAACGGATCGGGGAAAAATACCCTGGCTATGCAATGGCAGCCGGTCGCTTCACCTTTTTGCCCACCTACGACATCGACATCGCCTTCGCCTATAGGGCCCGAACCCTTTTTCGCATTTTTTTCGGCATGCTCAGGTCGGTGGCGCAGCTGGAATTCGGCAAGCTCTGGCAGCGCCTGAAGGTGTTAACCGCCATGGAAGACGACCCGTATGACACCTACTCATTCCAGCTTGACCTGCATAAGGAAAGCGGTATCAGGGCCCACTATTTCTTTCTTTGCGGCGACTATGGTCCCTATGACAAGAATGTGGCTTTCTACTCGAGACCCTTCAACCAGCTGGTGAAAATGCTGGGTGACTATGCCCATATTGGCATCCATCCCAGCTATGCGTCCAGCCAAGAAGAAGGCCTGCTGAAAAAAGAGCTGCCCAGGCTGGAGTCCATCGTCAACAGGGAAATCCCCTACAGCCGCCAGCATTACCTGAAACTGGACATGCCGGCGACCTATCAGCGCTTGCTCAAACACAACATCGGGTTTGACTTCACCATGGGCTATGCCAGCCAGGCAGGCTTTAGGGCGAGCATCTGCACCCCGTACCCATTTTATGACCTGGAGCTGGAGAAAGAAAGTCCGCTGACCATCGTTCCCTTTGCCGTGATGGACGGCACCCTGCGCGATTATTTGCGGCTGAAGCCAGATGCCGCGCTTGACCTTGCCATGCGACTGATGGAAGAGGTGCACGAAGCCGGAGGTACCTTTTCTACCCTCTGGCACAATGACAGCCTCTGTGAATGCAATGGATGGGAGGGTTGGAAGGATGTCTACGCCCGGCTTTACCGCGCCGCAGCCGACAAACACGCCGCGGCGCGCAGGGAGTGACGCAGTGCAGCGGCTGCAGGCAACACATAAAACAACGAATGTATGATACGGTATCTCCGACATGACCAGGTGGATGCGGACCGGTGGGACGACTGCATCCGCGAAGCTGTCAACGGGATCTTTTATGCCTATTCCTGGTACCTGGACATGTGTGCCGGAACCTGGGATGCACTGGTTGAAGATGATTACCGCACGGTGATGCCCCTGCCTTACCGCGAAAAAGCAGGGATCAAGTACCTGTTCCAGCCCTATTTTGTGCAGCAATTGGGGGTGTTCAGCCGCCAGAGCCTGGGGATTGAAACCACCAGGCGCTTCCTGGACGCCATTCCGTCCGGCTTCCGGTTTGCTGAGTTCAGCCTGAATACGTTCAACAAACTGGAAGCGGAACACCCATACATCGCCGGAAAGGGGATCACTTATGAGCTGGACCTGATCTCTCCCTACGGACAGATACGGCAAAACTACTCAAGCAACCTGAGAAGAAAGTTAAAGAAAGGAGATGAAAAAGGGGTGTTCATCACCCCTCACGGCCGCCCTGAAGAGATCATCCGGGCTTTCAGGAATAACAGGGGCCGGCGGGGCGTTCCCTATGGAGAGAAAGACTACCAGTTACTGAAACACCTGGTTTATTCCGGGATGCACCGGGGCATGGTCAGCATAAGATGCGCCTACACCGAAACCAACGATTTTTGTGCCGGCATCATCTTTTTCACCAGCCACAAAAAGAGCGTACTGCTGTTTTCCGGCTCAACACCAGAGGCTTACGCTACAAATGCCATGAGCCTGCTAATAGACCATTACATCAGGGAACAGGCAGGGAAAGAGCTGGTTCTGGACTTCGAAGGCAGCTCCGATCCGAACCTGGCCAGATTTTATCGTAGCTTCGGATCGGAAGAATGTGTATTTTTACACATTCAAATTAACCGCTTGCCATTCATCCTGAAGATGGCTGCAGGTATTTACCTGTATGTCAGGAAGTATTTGCGGTGACCAAAAAGGCTTCCGGGCACACAATAAACAACGAAGGGAATGATACATATCTTGGGAAACACTTGTTCTTTGCTGAGCCATTACATGGCAGAATTGCGTGATCAGGAGATTCAGCGCGATAGTTTGCGTTTTCGGCGCAACATGGAGCGGATGGGGGAGATTTTTGCCTACGAGATCAGCAAAACCCTTGCCTGGGAGAAGAAGGAGGTGATTACCAGCCTGGGTGTTGCCCAATGCGATGTGCTGGTTCAGCAACCCGTGATCGCCACCATCCTGAGGGCTGGCCTCCCCCTGCACCAGGGACTGCTCAACGCATTTGACAGGGCGGAGAACGCCTTTATCTCTGCCTACAGGAAACACAGAAAAGACGGACGCTTTGATGTGCATGTGGAGTATTTTTCCAGTCCGCTGCTCACCGGCAAGCCCTTGATATTGAGTGACCCAATGCTGGCCACCGGGGCTTCCATGATACTGAGTTATAAGGGACTGTTACAGAAGGGTAAGCCCCTGCATACGCACATTGTGGCCATCCTGGCAAGCAACCAGGGGGTTGAATACGTCAGAAGGAATATGCCCGATGACAACTACACCATGTGGCTGGGGGCGGTGGACGATGAGCTGACGGCCAAAGCATATATCGTTCCCGGCCTGGGCGACGCAGGCGACCTGGCTTTTGGCAGCAAGTTATGATGGGGCTGGTACGCCCGGGCAGCCTGCAGCTTCAATGGCCTGCCTGCCGTTTAAGTGTTGGCTCACCTGATTTGGGATGCTTTAAAACCTGCTTACTACCATGCGCATGATCACGACCATCTTGTTTGAAAATTTGCGGCAGGCCCTGGAGTCCATCCGCAGCCACCTGCTGAGGGCCTCCCTCACGGTCCTGATCATCGCTTTCGGCATCATGGCCCTGGTGGGGATACTCACCGCCATTGATTCCATCAAGCTGAGCATCACCGAGAACTTTGCCCGCCTGGGAGCGGGCAGCTTTAGCATACGTAACCGGGAGGTGCGTTTTCAACCGGGCGGCGGTCCGGCACAGTCTTTTCCCCGCATCACCTATGATGAGGCCATCAGCTTCAAAGGGCGTTTTGATTTTCCCGCCAGCGTATCCCTCTCGGTCCATGGCACAGGTTCGGCCACAGCCCGTTACCGCAACCTGGAAACCGATCCCAATGTGCGCGTGATGGGCAGCGATGATAATTACCTGCTGACATCGGGTGCTGAACTGGCCTCTGGCCGTAACTTCAGTCAGACGGAGCTCCAGTATGGGGCCGACGTGGTCCTGCTGGGCCACGACGTAGCCCAAAGGCTCTTCCCGGGCGATGCCGACCCCCTGGGGGCCGTGGTTACCATCGCCAACATGCGGTACCAGGTGATTGGGGTGCTGGAGAGACAGGGGGCTGCCTTTGGCTTTTCCGATGACCTCAACTGCGTCATCCCCTACATGACGGTGCGGCAAAACTTCAGCCGTCCCAATATGAATTACACCATCAATATCAGCACCAACGATCTGGACCAACTGGACAACGCCATCGGTGAGGCTACAGGTCTGTTTCGTGTCATCAGGGGAGACCGCTTTGGCGATCCCAACAGCTTTGATGTGGCCAAAAGCGACGACCTGGCGCAGGCCTTCATCGAGAACATCCGCTTTGTGACCCTGGCAGCGACGGTGATCGGACTGATCACCCTGGTGGGGGCGGCCATCGGACTGATGAACATCATGCTGGTATCGGTCACGGAGAGGACCCATGAAATCGGCATCAGGAAGGCACTGGGAGCCAGCCGGCAAGTGATTAAGCAGCAGTTCTTGTCGGAGGCCATCGTGATTTGCCAGATTGGCGGGGCGGTGGGCATCATACTCGGTATCCTGGCCGGCAACGGCATCTCCCTGATTGTGGGCAACCCCTTCATCATCCCCTGGCTGTGGGTCATCGCAGGCGTTGTCCTTTGCTTTGGGGTTGGGGTCATAGCGGGCTACTATCCGGCAGCCAAAGCCTCCAGGCTTGACCCCATTGAGTCGCTTCGCTACGAGTAGCGGAGGCCCTGGCTGAGCCGCTGGCCCTAACCGGGGCAATCCGGCACCGGCAGCCATTGATTTTCCTTCAAAAGACATTCGTCATGAATAAACTGACAAAAATCGTTGCAACGCTGTCTGACAGAAAGTGCGAACCCGGGTTCATCAGCGACCTGTATGAAGAAGGGGTCGACGTGGTTCGCATCAACACCGCGCATCAGCAGCCCGAGCAGACCCTGCAGGTGATCAACAACGTGAGGAAAGTGTCCAACAAGATCGCCATCATGGTGGACACCAAAGGTCCGGAAGTGAGGACCAACGAGTCGGAGTCCCCTGTGGCGGTGAAAGAGGGACAATTGATCCGGGTCTCTG
>SKNE01000016.1 GCA_007120675.1 Bacteroidales bacterium | reverse complement strand
TTCCAGCGCACGGATGTTCTCTTCTGTGGGGAGTCCGGCCTGGCTGCTGTAGTTGGCGATGGTCCCCAGCAAACGACCGTCCGAGGAGAAGAATGGCTGCGACCAGCAGGCTTTGAGCCCGTATTTATCCGTCACCCTGATATAATCGGTATAGGGCAGCCATCGGGGGTCTTCGGCGATATTGGCCACGGACACGCGCTGGCGGTGGTAGGCGGAGGAACCACACGAGCCCACATCGGGGCCTACGGGCAGCCCGGGCTTTAGGAGGTCATTGTATTCATCGGGCAGGCTGGGAGCCGCTGCATGGTAAAGCTTTTCGGTTTGTTTATCAAACAACAGGACAGAGGCCCTTATCCTGGTGTCCAGCCGCTCACAAAACAGGGCAATGTCTTCCAGTATCCTGTCCAGGGGCTCACGCTTACTGATGCGGGTGAGAATGGCGTTTTCACCCTCTTCCCTCTTTTTGCCGCTCTGCAGCTGACTGATCCGTGTGTTCAGTCCCTGCCGCATCGAGTCCAGCGAGCGGGCGAGGGATTGCATCTCCCTGCTTCCAGACGGAACCAATGGCACGTCCAGGTCGCCTGACGCCATTCGCTCGGCGGCAAAAGTGAGGTTGCTGATGGGCGTGGTGAGCCGCTTGGCCAGGTAATAGGCCAGGATCCACACGGTGGCAATCACCAGCAAGCCCAGTCCTGCGGTGACCATGGCCGTTTGCCTGACCATGGCGCGAAGTTCCAGGAGCTGCACGCTGGCACCAATGATGTAGGTGCGCCCCCTGATGTCTTCGTAGGGTAACAGCACCATACGTCCCTTACCCCACTCGTTCCTGAAAGTGGAAAAAACAGCTTGGCCATCGGAGGCCATAGCCGGATCGAAGGCCTGCGGGTCACGGTGCACCTCAAAAAACGAGGCATGGGCCGATTCCGGGTCAAAGACATCGGTACGGGTGGCGGAGGTGAAGACGATGGTGTCGCCCAAAACCATCACACTCCACAGGTACTGCAGGTCGAGGCGGCGGCACAGTGCATCGTTGCGGTCAACGATGAATTGAAAATCTTCTGGCGAGAGGGAAGAGCCGTCTGTTATCGTGTCATGATAGTCGGAGCCCAGCAGTTTGTTCAGCATCTCAGCGGCAATCAACAGGCGGGCATCTGCCTTTTCGATGACCTGGGCACGGCGGTTCTGGATCAGTAAGTGGCTGAAGATGTAAGTGGAAAGAACGACCGCAGCAGATACGATGAGCATGAGTAGAAACAGGGTGCTGTAACTGCGCTTTGTTTTCCTTTGGGTCATCTGGCAAAGATAGGCTGTTGGGGTTAACACGGCAATGGTCCACCTCTGAAGCGCAAGGGATCATGCCACCTTTATCAGGGGCAAAAATACGGAGTTTTTTTCAATGGGCATGGTATTCCCTCATGGGGAAACCCTTTAATGGTCAGCGGCGGAGTTCCGGCATCCCATGAAAATGGATCAACCATGCAAACACGGCACAATCTTTGCGAATAAATTGGTAACTTTGCACGGCATTTCACAAGGGGCTGATCTGGATTAGACAGCAGGTTGAGTGGAAGTGTAAGCATGCCGAGCGTGGTGAATATGGCTCGTTAATCCCATGTCACACCGCCTATAAACGGCAACTCTAATTATGCAATGGCCGCCTAACAGAAGCTGTTAAGCGCCATTTGTTTCCCGGGAAGCCACGCCCGGCCGCGTCCCCAAGGAAACATCAGCAAAAGCCGGGATAAGCCATGCAAAGCCCTGGTGCATGGTCGAAAACCTTAAGGGCTCAGGCAAGCGTCCGGAGTGCCTTTCGCCAAGGCCTTGCCGAAACCCCAATGAAAGGCTAAGCATGTAGAAAGCATTTTTGCTGCCTGTTTGGACGAGGGTTCAAATCCCTCCAGCTCCACCAAAGAAAGCCTGGCGCCGGAAAGGACGCCAGGCTTTTATTTATCGGGACCCGGGCAAAAAGAGGTGGGGTTTACCCCACGGGCAAGGTGAAAGAAAACCTGCTGCCACTCCCTTCCTCACTCTCTATCTCCAGGCGCCCCCCGTGCCTGTGAATGAACTCCTGGCATAACAGCAGGCCCAGTCCGCCTCCGGCCACCTGCAGGTGTCCCTGGTCCACCCGGCCGGTCAAATCCGTCATCAGATCCCGTCTGACCGATTCGCTCATCCCTTGTCCTTCATCAACCACCGCGATCTCTATATGCTGACCCTGTTTTTCAGCCTCCACGACGATCCGGCCTCCCTGGTGGGAAAATTTGATGGCGTTATGCATCAGGTTACGCAGGATGATCTCCAGCAAGTGCCTGTCTGCCCTGACCTGAACATCACCCGGTAAGCTGAGGGCGATGCTCAGCTCCTTGTCACGGGCCAGGAGCTCCATATGGTCTCTCACATGGCTGACCACCTGATCCAGGCGCAGTGGGGCAGGCCTGAAATAAATGGTGTCGGTCTGGGACTTGGCCCATTGCAGCAGGTTCTCCAATAGGTCGTGGGTCCTCTGTGCCTGGTCAATGATCACCTCCAGGATCTCCCGTGTTTTTGTTTTGTCCAGTCGCTCGAATTCATCCAGCAGCACGGTGGATAAGCCCATGATGCTGTTAAAGGGGTTACGCAGGTCGTGGGAAATGATGGAGAACATCTTGTCCTTTGTCTGGTTGAGTTTCCTGAGCTGCTCCTTTTGCGCCTCAATTTTGCTGGTGCGCTCTGCCACCTTCTCCTCCAGCTCATGGCTCTTCTTCAGCAACAGCCGGTAAGGAACGCTCTCACCCACATCGATGTCCCTGTCTGGCTGCGACCAATGGCCGTGCGCCAAAAGCCAGGAGCCGTTTTCCCGCACCATGATGGCCGTGGTCCGGTTATTGGGACACTCAACCAGCTCCAGCTTGTTGTGGAAGCACACATCCATGGTGATCATCAGCATGGCCAGGTCTTCGGCCAGCTGGAAAACCTCCAGGCTCTTGAGTTCGTATCGAATGGGCGAAGGGGATTGATCGAATTCCCTGCGAAAGGCAGCCAGGGTGCTCTCCCCGCTGTGGCACAGCTCATCGACCCCTGTGCCAATCATGGTGATGTCATCGGCAAACCGAACGTACATCTCGTCCCAGTTCCGCCTGGTGTAGGCATCAAAATACCTGAAGTAGGCATCGGCGATCTCCTGCGCCAGGGCATCATCTTTGTTAAGTCGCTTAATCATTTTCCTATGGGTATATTGTCAGCTTAGCTTGTCTTCCAGTCTGCGGATCTCGCTGACCGCACTGGCTTTTTGATATAATATGTTGTAAATGGCTTCGATAATGGGTAGTTCCACCCCATGCCCCTTGTTGATCTCCATGATGCAGCGGGTGGCGTAGTAGCCTTCGGCCACCATATTCATTTCCATCTGGGCGTGCTCGGGACTATAGCCCCTGGCAAGCATCTGTCCGAAGCGCCTGTTGCGGCTAAACTGGCTGTAACAGGTCACCAGGAGATCGCCCAGGTAAACCGATTGGTTGATATCCCTGTCGGTGGGACTGATGGTGTTAAGGAAGCGGTTGATCTCCTGCAGGGCATTACTGATGAGAACGGCCTGGAAGTTGTCCCCGTAGCCCAATCCGCTGCAAATGCCACTGGCGATGGCGATGATATTTTTCAGCACAGGCGCGTATTCACTGCCAAACACATCCTTTGACATACTGGTTTTGATGTAACGGCAGCTAAAAAGGCCGGATACCAGGGCGGCGTTCACCCGGTTCTCAGAGGCCACGGTGAGGTAGGTGAGTTTTTCCTGGGCCACCTCTTCAGCATGGCTTGGGCCACTCACCACCACGAATTGATGGGGCTCGACACCGTAACGTTTATCCAGGAAGCGCGCGATGACATCGTTGTGTACGGGCACAATGCCTTTGATGGCACTGACCACCGGTTTGTCGCGCAACAGGGAGGCATGCAGCCCCTCCAGGCTGGACTCCAGGAAGGCCGCCGGGATGCAGAAAACCGGGACATCAGCCCGCTTCAGCACCCTGTTCAGCTCGTGGGACACCAGCAGCCTGTCCGGGTCGAACGCCACGGAACCCAGGTAGCGCGGGTTATGGCCATAGCGCCGGAGATGGGTGGCGATCTCTTCCTCACGCACCCACCAGTGCACCTTTTCCACGTTTTCCAACAGGATCTTCACAATGGCGGTGGCCCAGCTTCCTGAACCGATCACAGCTACCTCTACCTGTCGCATGGCGAATGGTTTATCTTTGATGAATACTCTACAGCTGCAAGCTCAGCGTCTTATGTTCCCCCTCCCTAAGTACAAGGACCTGTATTTCCTGTCCGCTGCGCAGGCTGCCCAGTGCTTCCATGTAGGTATATATTTCACTTATCTGCATGTCGTTGATGCGCAGAATGATGTCGCCGTTAACCATCCCGCCCTGCTGGGCAGGCCTGTCTTCGGTGACGGACAATACGCGGAGCCCTTCCCCGTCAAATGCGTGGTCCGGCATCAGGCCAAGGGCGATGGTGCCGGTGCGCTGACGCTCAGGCTCCTGTCCGCCGGAGGGACTAAAGGCCAGGCGGTCCGCTCCGTCGAGGGCGCTGACCATGTCCAAAGCAAATCGGGTGATCTCCATGGCCCCGGGATAGTTGATCTTGTCGGCCGTATCGCCGGGACGGTGATAATCATCGTGCACGCCGGTAAAGAAAAAGATGACGGGGATCTCTTTCAGGTAGAAGGAGGTGTGGTCAGATCCTCCCCTTCCCCCGGGGCGCCTGGAAATATCAAAGTGCCCGGGTGCGTGGGCATCGATCAGTGCGTCCCACTGCGGGGATGTTCCCGTCCCGATGAGTGCCAGGCTATTGTCCTCCATTCTGCCGATCATGTCCAGGTTGAACATATAGTTGACCCGGGACAGGTCGTAGGCGTCACTGTCGGTGAAATAGCGGCTGCCAATGAGTCCTTTCTCCTCTGCCGAGAAAGCCATGAACAGGTAATTGTGTCCGTCCAGGCTTGAGCTGGAGATGTAGCGGGCGGCTTCCAGCATGCCGGCCGTACCGCTGGCATTGTCGTCGGCCCCGGGGTGCACTGCCATAACGCCGGGACTCCTTGACCCGCGTCCCCCATAGCCGATATGGTCGTAATGGGCGCCGATCACCACGGTGGAGGCTGCCCCATTGTCGATGTAGCCGGCCACATTGATACCGGTGAGCTCCAGGCGCTCAATGTCGGTGATCAGTTCCAGGGTCTCACCCTGGTTCATCATCATGTGCTCGAGGACAACTTCACCGGCAAACAGAATGGGTATGTCAAAACCCCGGCGCCCCATCCTCAGGTCGATGGGGGGATCGTCGCGCTCCGCCTTGGTGTTGACAAAGATGATGCCGGCAGCACCTTTCTCCGTGGCGGTGCTGATCTTGTGGAACAAAAGCTGGAAAGTGCGCCGGTCACCCAGTGTGTCCAGCGCCTCCGGCAAATAAAACTCCATCACAAAGACCTTTCCGTCCAGGTCCTGGTGCAGGGCATAATCGCAGTAATCCTCAAAATCCTCTACATCCTCCAGGCCCGTGAGGCCATAGCCCACGTGCACAAAGGGAGCCGTAACGCTGGTGGCTGCCGACCCCGGCAAAACGTGGTAATCCACGCCATGCTCAAAGTCGTGGCTGACATAAGTGAAATAATTGCCGGGTCCCCACACCCAGTCCCCCGGAAAGGGAAACTCCTGGTAATAAGAACCATCAAAAGCGGGCTGCAGACCAATCTCCTGCATCCGCTCCTTAATGTAGGCGGCCGCCTTGCGCTCCCCTTCAGTACCTGCCTCACGGCCTTCCATGGCCTCATCGGCCAGGGTATGGATATCCTGCTTTAAACGGGAAATGACCGCTTCATCGGAAAAGTCCCACTGCACCCGGGCCGATGCAGGCAACGCCAGCAGGCTGGCAAAAATGATCAACAACGCCCGAATTAGAACATTCATCATTTTGTATGGAAAAATTAGTTAGTGGATAAACGTGCAAATCCCCCTTGAAACACCCCCAACGGTGATCCAAAAGAACCATAAAAATACGTATTTTTGGCATATCCAATAAAACGCTATCCCATGGAACAGAAAAAAAGAGGCATTTGGTTTTGGGTGGTCAACATTCTGATCGCTGCGGTGGTGCTGATTTTCATCATTCAGAACTGGGGGAAGGTGACCTTCAATTTCCTCGGACTTAAGCTGGAGGGGTTCGGCTTCCTTGTGTTCCTTGTGATCTTTGTCCTGGGTTTCCTGACAGGCTGGCTGTGGGCCTACTTCAGGGGCCGGAGGAACAAGAGCAAGGGCAGGACAAGCGATGATGTCCACTACCTGGAGGAATAAGCTGCAGGGTCAAAGGTCCCCTACCTGAACTCCATGGTCTCCCGTGTGGTGATCTTCTCACAATAATGGCACTTCAGCCGGGTGTCCTCCTTGTCGACGACAGTGAAGACGGCGTAAACCTGCTCGTGGTTGGTGACGCAGTTCGGGTTGAAGCATTTTACAATGCCCCTGATGCTGTCGGGCGTTTCCACGATCTTCTTGCTTTGCACCTGGTAGTCCCTTATTTCAATGATGGAAGCGTGGGGTGCCACCAGGGCGATCTTGTTCAGGTCTTCCGCTGCGAAGAACTTGTTGCTCACCTTGATGATCCCCTTGGTGCCGTATTTCTTGCTCTCCAGGTTGGTGGCAAAGAGCACCATGTTGTCAAAGGCTTCCAGCTTCAGTATCCTGATCACCTGGAATACTGCACCGGATGGTATGTGGTCGATGACCGTGCCGTTCTCGATGGCCGACACCTTGAGTTCCCTGACTTTCTTTTTATCCATGACGGTATGGTTGTGGTTGATGATTCCTTCTTCTTCCTTTTTTTTTACCGGGGATGGCGGGAGCCCGGAGGGTCCCTCTTTGATCACCCCTACCTGAGTCCCAGGATGGATGCCATCAGTGCCTGCCGCACAAAAACCCCGTTGAGGGCCTGCTCAAAATAATAGGCCTTGCTGCTGCTGTCCACATTGATATTGATCTCATTCACACGGGGCAGCGGGTGCAGGACGCGGAAGTTGTCTTTTGTGCCGCTGATCATGTCCTTATGCAGGTTGTAGGCATTCTTGATGCGCTCATACTCCAGGGGGTCGCTGAATCGCTCGCGCTGGATCCTTGTCATATACAGGATGTCGGCCTGCGGAAGCACCTCATCCATCTCCGTGTACTGGTGGTAGGTGAGTTGTTTTTCCTTGATGTGCATCTTCACCGAGCTGGGCAGCTTGAGCTCCACGGGCGAAACCAGGTGGAAGGTGGTGTTGAAATTGCAGAGGGCGATCACCAGCGAGTGGATGGTGCGGCCATACTTCAGGTCGCCCACCATGGCGATCTGGAGGTTGTCGAGGCTGCCCTGCGTTTTCCGGATGCTGTAAAGGTCCAGCAGGGTCTGCGTGGGATGCTGATTGGCACCGTCACCGGCATTGATGATGGGTACGGGTGATATCTCCGCAGCGAAACG
>SKNE01000044.1 GCA_007120675.1 Bacteroidales bacterium | reverse complement strand
GTGTGATGAATGAGCCGGGGTGGGTGGAGATTCCCCTGATCACACCCTTCGAATACAACAACGAGGACAACCTGCTCATCGCCATAAAAGAGAACACCCCTGGATTCAGGCTGAACTCCCAGTTTTACTCCTCTTCCGCTCCAGGCAACATGAGCATCCTGGCCACCAAGGATGCCAGTCCCCCCTACGACGTCAATGATCCGCCCCTGGACGGCCAAATCCTGGCCTACCGGCCCAACATCAGGCTGTGGTTCGGGGAGATTCCGGATGGGGCAGCCATTGCCGTCGTGCCCTCCCAGCTGTATTTTCAGTACATCCGTGAGCAGGAAGACAAAAGCCTTCCGGTGACCATTTACAACACAGGGGTTGACGACCTGGTGATCGATGGCTTTGAGGTGGAAGGGCTCCCCTACTCCAGCCCGTTCACCGGCACCATTGCACCGGGGCAGTCCGCCAGCTCGCACATCACCTTTGCTCCACTGGCAATGGGCGATTATGACGCTTACTTCTCCTTCACCGGCAACATGCAGGATGATCCCCACCAGGTCTATGTAACAGGTGTTGCCATGCATGAATTGTCCATCATAGAGACTTTCCAGGAAACTACTTTCCCACCCGACGAGTGGTCGGTGGATGAAAACAGCTGGATTCGCAGGGGTTTCGGCGGTTATATCGGCGGTGGCAACGCCACCCTGCAGCATCCCGGACAGCCCGGCAGGCTGATTACACCGAAGATTAACGTACAGGAAGGGGATCAGCTGATCTTCTACGCGGCAGAATTCCAGGATGGCGAACTCAGTGTGAGCTATTCTCCCGACCAGGTGAGCTGGACTGAGCTGGCATCGCCGGAACTGACCAGGGCCTATCAGCCCTATGTGGTCGACCTTGATCCAGCCGTGGGAGAGCATTACATCGGCTTCAGCGGGAGCCCGCGCGTCTATCTCGACTACGTGATCACCCCGCCGGTCGCTCAGGAGGCCCCGCCCCAGCCAGCCGGTCAGCCCCTGCCTCCCGATGGATTCGAGGATGCCTTCCTCACCCAGACACTGCGGTGGGCCGCCTCAGTGTTTGCTGACGGTTACCGGATTTACCTGGGTACGGATAACCCGCCGGGAAATGTGGTCGACGGCCAGGACCTGGGCACCAGCCGGCGATTTACCACCCCGGCACTGGATTACGCCACCACTTACTACTGGCAGGTCGTTCCCTACAACAGCCATGGCGATGCACCGGACTGCCCGGTGTGGACCTTTACCACCATCGGCCATGAGCCGGTCACGGTCTTTCCCTTCTTGGAAGGTTTCGAGGAGGAGGATGGACTGGTTCCCCCACAGGGGTGGATCAACGAGGATGGTCACTGGGACAAGACCACCAACGCTCACTCCGGCAACTATGCAGCGCGGGCCCCGTGGAACCACCCTGTGGATGCCATTCTGATCAGTCCGCCCATCCTGCTGCCTGACAACGATGTGAAGGACCTGGTCTTTTACTGGATCAATGGGGATGTCTTCCCTACCGGAACGCGCGTGGTTGGCCACGACACCCTCTACGTGGAGATCTCGGCCGACAGGGGGCAGAGCTGGATCACAGGCAGCATCCTGAGCGCAGAAGAAAGCATGTCGCACTACATGCCGGCAAAAACGTACCTGCACGATTTTGCCGGAGAGGAGGTGCACATCCGCTTCCGCCATTCAACCGATGGCAACAACCAACATGCCAAGTCCGTTGCCATAGACGACATACACATCGATACAGCCGTCACAGAGCCTGTGCTGTGGCTCAGTCATTCATCCTGGGATGCAGGGTCCATCCCCGAAAACACCTGGCTTGACTCCGAACACTTCACCATTCGCAACCTGGGCGGTGAGATCCTTACCATCAGCAACGCCTGGTTTGAAGGCGATTACTTCACCACCACCCTGGATCCTGCCGGGGTGTCCCTGGCCTTTGGGGAAGAGTACACTTTTTCCTTCTCTTTTGAGCCCTTTGAACCGGGTGACTTCCCCAACACCTTCCACCTGGAAAGCAATGGAGGCATTACCGCTGTATCGCTGGATGGTAACGCGCAGGCTGTCGCGCCCTTCGTCTTTGAAGGATTTGAAAGCGGGGTGTTTCCACCCCACGGGTGGATGATTCACGATGAAGATGGTGACGAGATCAACTGGATGATCGGCTACGGGCATGCCATACCCCCATACAATGGACAGCATTCGGCCATCTCTTTCTCCTATGTTTGGGGCATCGGTGACCTGTTTCCCGACAACTGGCTAGTGACGCCCAAAATGGAGGTGGGCGAGAACCAGGAGTTTTCCTTCTGGGTGGCCACCGAAGAGGTGAATTATCCCCATGAGCATTATTCCCTTTACCTGTCCACCACCACCAACAGGCTGGACCAGTTCACCCACCATCTCCACAGCGAGACCCTGCAAGCAAAGGATACCGCCTGGTCAGAACGGGTTTTTCCCCTGGATGAATTTGCCGGCCAGCAGGTGTATATGGCCTTCAGGCACCACGACTGCTCCGGACAGTTCCTCATCAAGATCGATGATGTGACCATTCGCGACGTCTTCAGCGTGGAGACTCCCTGGGCCGATCCGGAGCCGGGAGAAGTGCCCGCAGGCACCCTGGTCAGCCTGCATACCGGAACCGAAGGGGCCAGCATATTTTTTACCCTGGACGGGGGTACACCGGACAACGAAAGCACACCCTATGAAGATCCCATAGCCATTGACAACGACACGCACATCCGTGCCGTGGCCTTCAAGAACGACATGTACAGCCAGGTGGCTGACTTCCACTATACCATTAGCACGGTCCATGCAGGATCGGCCCAGTCCGGACACTGGCGCGTTTACCCTAACCCTGTCGCCGATCTGCTGCACATAGAGCACCGGTCGGAGCAGCCGGCTGAGGCCAGGCTTTTCGGGGTGCAGGGAGAACAGGTCGCAAGCATCAGCTTACAGGGGGACGAGACACAGCTACCCCTCAAGCACCTGGGGCCGGGGGTGTATGTACTTGAATTACAGGCTGGTGGCGAACGCGTCCATTTCAGGATCATCAAAAAGTAGCGGCGCTGGCTTGATGGGGTGTGCGACCCTCAGCCCGTGCAGGTGACCCGTGCAGGTGGCAAGTACAGGCGGCAAGCGCAGGCGGCCAATGCAGGCGGCAAGCGCAGGCGGCAAGCGCAGGTGGAGCAGATGAGCTGTGAACTTACTGGCCGGCAATCCGACCGGGGAAGGACACCAGGCGTACGCTGACGGCAGATGCGGCCTGTTTTTTTGGCACTCTGGCCGTCTTCCCCTATATTTGTGACATCCAATCCATAAAATAGATACACCATGCTACCACGCCGAACTGTATTATCGCTGTTATCCATCATTGTTTTTGCCTCTTCCCTCACTGCCCAGGCACCCCACTCTTTCCAGTACCAGGCCGTGCTTCGCGATGAAGCAGGACAGGTCCTGGCCCACGAAGAGGTCACCCTTGAGGTGAGCATCCTCCAGGGCAGCCATGACGGGCCCGCTGTTTTCACCGAGATACACCAGGCTGAGACCAATGCATTCGGACTGGTCAACCTCCAGGTAGGTTCGCTGGAAGACCTGGGTGTTGTTTCGTGGGCCGAGGACACCTATTATGTCTCCATCGTAGCGGACGGGCAGCACATGGGCAGCAGCAAGCTCCTCAGCGTACCCTACGCCTTGTATGCAGGCAGCTCGGCCGACGCTTTCAGCGGCGACTACGAGGACCTGGAGAACCTGCCCGACCTGGATGCTTTCATTGCCCTGGAAGGCCCTCAAAATGGCGATATGCTGGTTTACGGTCCCGAAGGATGGCAGGCCCTTCCCCTGGGAGAGGAGGACCAGGTGCTGGCCGTGGTGGACGGCATGCCCCAGTGGGTAGAGCCCCCCGCTGACGATCCCGGCGATGAAGAGGGGACCGTTTCCGATGTGGACGGGAACGTTTATCAGACGGTGGAGATCGGGGGGCGGGAATGGATGGCAGAGAATTTGCGAACCACCTCCTATGCCGATGGGACCCCTATTCCAGGTGGACTCGACGATGCCGCCTGGGGCAGCACCCCGGATGGTGCCTATGCTGTTTTTCCCCACGATGGAGTGGCGGGCATCGGCTCAGAGGAAGAGATGCTGGCAGCCTATGGTGCATTGTATAACTTCCACGCGGTGACCGACAGCAGGGGACTCTGTCCCGCAGGATGGCACGTGCCCACCCACGAGGAGTGGACAGAGCTGACCACCTACCTGATCGATACATACCCGGAAATCACCAGCAGCAATGTGGGCAACGCGCTGAAGTCGTGCCGCCAGATTAACTCCCCCCTGGGCGACGACTGCGACACCAGTGAACACCCACGATGGAATTCACACAACACCCATTACGGTACCGACGACTTCGACTTTGGTGCGCTGCCCGGGGGCTTCCGTAATGATGCAGGGGTATTCAACCACCTGGGCAACCTGGGTTCCTGGTTTTCCTCCACGGAAGCGACGGCCACTACCGCGCACGGCCGCGACATATACCGATTCAGCGGACAGGTGAGTCCCGCCACCGGGAACAAACAAGCCGGCGGGTCCATACGCTGCATTAAGTCTGAATAACCCCATGTGCACGGTCTGACAAAGTCCCTGGACCTGTTCTCAGTGGGTTTCTGCATCCCGCATGAGCGGCTTCTATTCGTTTAACGCTACCCCAATCGTTTGATAATGAACAAAGTGGATTTGCCTGAACACCTTCTCCTCTTTGACGGGGTGTGCAACCTGTGCAACGCCAGTGTCCGCTTCGTGATTCGCCACGACAGAAGGCAGTTGTTCCGTTTTGCTTCCCTGCAGTCGGACTATGGCAGGAGGGTCCTGGGAATGCAGGGGAAGGATCCGGGCGACTCGGTGGTGTATTTCGAGGGGGGGCAGATGTACACCCAAAGCACCGCCGTCCTGCGCATCGCCCGCAGGCTGCGTTTCCCTCTCAACATACTGTACGGGTTGCTTCTGGTCCCCCCTTTTGTGCGCAACCCCATCTACCGGCTCATCGCCCGGAAACGCTACCGATGGTTTGGCAGGCGGGATCAATGCATGGTTCCTGATCCGTCCATTGCAAAGCGTTTCCTCGACTGATTCTGACGATAGAATTTTTTTATCCGTGGGCTTTTGCTATATTTGCGCCTTTCCGGACAACCCACGTGTTGTATCAATATATAAACCCTATTCGTTCAACATTTTAAAAACAGGAGCATTAATTATGAGTACCACAACAAAGATGACCTCGCAAGAGGCGATCGCACTGGAGGATAAGCACGGTGCACATAACTATCACCCTCTGCCGGTGGTTTTATCACGCGGTGAAGGCGTACATGTTTGGGATGTAGAAGGAAAGCGTTATTACGACTTCCTGTCGGCCTATTCGGCCGTTAACCAGGGTCATTGCCACCCCAAGATTGTGGATGCACTGATCGAACAAACCAAGACCCTTGCCCTTACCTCAAGGGCTTTCCACAACGACGTGCTTGGCGTATATGAGAAGTACATCACCGGTTTGTTCGGGTATGACAAGGTTCTGCCCATGAACACCGGCGCTGAAGCGGTTGAAACAGCCATCAAGCTTTGCCGTAAGTGGGCCTACCAAAAGAAAGGCATCCCCCAGAACCAGGCGAAGATCGTGGTGTGCGAAAACAATTTCCACGGCCGCACCACCACCATCGTGTCCTTCTCCAACGATCCGGACGGCTACAGCGATTACGGCCCCTATACACCAGGCTTTATCCGCATCCCTTACAATGATGTGGATGCCCTGGCCGAAGCCCTGAAAGATCCCCATGTGGCAGGCTTCCTTTTTGAGCCCATACAGGGTGAAGCAGGCGTTTTTGTCCCCGATGAAGGCTACCTGCAAAAGACCCATGAACTATGTAAGCAGCACAATGTGCTTTACATCGCTGACGAGGTGCAGACCGGCATTGCCCGCACAGGTAAGATGCTGGCATGCGACCACGAGAACGTCCGCCCCGACGTGGTCATCCTGGGCAAAGCCATCAGCGGCGGAATCTATCCCGTATCGGCCGTGCTGGCCGACGACGAGGTGATGATGGTGATCAAGCCCGGACAACACGGATCCACCTTCGGCGGAAACCCCGTTGCTGCCAAGGTGGCCATGGCCGCCCTGCAGGTGATAGAAGATGAAAAGCTCACCGAGCGTGCCGAATACCTGGGTGAGATCCTGCGTCGTGAACTCAGGGCCATCAAATCGGACATGCTCACCCTTGTCCGCGGCAAGGGGCTCCTGAACGCCATCGTGATCAAACCCAAGGGGGATAAGACAGCCATGGACGTGTGCCTTAAGATGGCCGAACTGGGCCTGCTGGCCAAACCCACCCACGGCGACAAAATCCGCTTCGCCCCCCCGCTGGTCATCACCGAAGAACAACTCCTGGAGTGCGTCGACATCATCCGCCGCGCCATCCTGTCATTCGAATAATTGCCGTGCCACCGCGCACAATCTTATGGGCCGCAGCATGCTGCGGCCCTTTTTTTTATGTGGCGTTGAATGTGTATATTTGCTGAGGCATTTAATTATGTAAATAACTGAAGACTTATTCAGAAAAGCCATGGCGGAGACCAGTAATTCATTCACTGACAGCATAGCCAAGCGCTATGACAGCCTCTCCCAAAAAAACTGCTGCCTGTCCTGCGGCGGAGCGCTTTCCTTTGCAGAGATCAAACCCGGCGATCATTGCATCGACCTGGGCTGTGGCAAGGGACGTGACGTCCTGCGAATGGCCACCCTGGCAGGGGATACAGGCCGCGCCTACGGTGTCGATATCTCAGATGGGATGATGGAAACTGCCCGCAAGCACGCCGGGGTGATGGGTTTGGAGAACATCGATTTTGTGAAGGCCCCACTGGAACGCATCCCGCTGGAAGACGGGATCGCCGATGTGATTATATCCAACTGCACCATCAATCATTCCATGGAACAGGACAAGGTATGGCAGGAGATCGCCAGGTTGCTGAAGGTGGGCGGACATTTTGTGGTGAGCGACATCTATGCACTGGAGCCTGTCCCCGAAGAATACAGGAGCAATCCCGACATGGTGGCCGAATGCTGGGCGGGTGCCGTCACCCGGGAAAAGTATTTTGAACACCTCGTGCAGGCTGGTCTGAAAGACCTGGAACTGCTGGAGGAGTCGGAAGGCTACGAAAAGGGCCGCATCAGGGTGGCCAGCTTCACGGTGAGGGGCAGGCGCTGACAGAATGGCCCGGCAAATGCACCATGGCCAGTCAGTCAAACAAGAAAGGGACAACCAACAACCATAAGTAAAAACGAACACCTAACAAAGCACAAATGAAGAGCCTCATAAAAAAAGAGAACAAAGAAAAAAAGCAGGATAAGCAAAACAAGGGCAAACAGCAGGCCCAGTGTTGTGCCAAGACCTCGGTAGCCATTGCCGGCTGTCACGACTAAGCCCCACCGGCTGCCACGACCAGGCAACGC
>SKNE01000171.1 GCA_007120675.1 Bacteroidales bacterium | reverse complement strand
GAGCTTCTCCAGCTCCTTCAGCAGGTTTGCTGCACCTGCCACATGGCAGGCGGTTCCGTGGCAAAGGCGGATATGGTACTTGCCCACCGGACCAAAACGGAAATTGTCGTAAAAGGTGGCCACCCCATAGATCTTGTTGATGCTGATAGTGAGGTATTCGCTGACCTCCTGGATGATCTTCTCTGACAGGTAACCATTCTGGTCCTGTATGGCCTGGAGAATCGGTATGAGATCCTCTCGCCGCCTGTTGGGAAACCGGTCTAAAACAGGCCTTATGTCCGCATCCATCGCAATATGTGTTGATATTCAATTAACAATGTAAATCCACAATAAAAATAAAATCCGAGACCTTGATTATCTGTGATTTAAATTTTTATTTTGGGCAGCAACAAAGATAATTAAAAAATAGAGAACCGGCCATCTATCCCTTGAAAAACACAATAACCGGGGGATTAATGTTATTTAGATTGGGTTTTAAAAAGTAAAGAGATATCAAGATGTTAAGAAATTAACTGTCATTGTGGAAAGCTTTCATTAATTTTGTTCAAAATCGTGCCGTTTCATACAAGCTGAAAAAGGGATAACCAAATGGATAAGAACCAGCCCGCAGAAATCGTGATATGCATGGGAAGTAGTTGTTTTTCCAGGGGCAACAAGGGGGGGGTGGCCATCATCAAACAGTATTTGAGGGATAAGAACCTGGAGGCCCAGGTGGTTTTCAGGGGCTCTCATTGTTTTGGAGAGTGTGAGAATGGCCCGGTATTGAAAATCGGGGACGAGAAATATACACAAGTGGACACCGGGATGATTACGGAGCTGCTGGACAAACATTTTGCCCTATGAAGATCATTCAGATAGACCATGACTTGTGCACCCGGTCCTATGCCTGCATCCGCGCCTGTCCGGTAAAAGCCATCAGCACGGAGTCAAAGAACGGCTACCCCGTGGTCAATCATAAACGATGCATTGGCTGCGGCAGCTGCCTGCCTGTTTGCGCCACCAACGCCGTCTCCCATTTCAGTGACCTGGATCAGGTGGTAAAGATGCTGGAGTCGGGTGATGCCCTGGCGGCCATAGTAGACCCCACGATCAGCGGGGAGTTTCCAGACATCACCGATTACCGCAAATTTGTGGAAATGATCCGGAGGCTTGGCTTCCGCTATGTGAACGAGGTCTCCTTCGGGGTGGACCTTGTGGCGCGCAGGTACCACCAGCTCCTTTCCAACTTTAAGGGAAAGTATTACCTGATGGCCAATTGTCCCAGCCTGGTGTCCTATGTGGAAAAGTTCTTCCCGGAGCTCACTGACAACCTGGCACCGCTTGTCACCCCAATGACAGCAACAGCCATGGTGGTGCGCAAACGCCTGGAGGATGAGATGAAGGTTGTGTACATAGGTCCCTGCCTGTCGGCCAAACACGAAGCCGGACTGTATGAGGGACCGGGCCGTGTGGACGCGGTTCTGACTTTTAAGGAACTGCGGGCCCTTTTTAAACGCTTTAACATCACCGAAGCCAAGGTGGAATACTCCGATTTTGACCCGCCCATTGGTTACCTGGGAGCCCTCTACCCCATCAGCCAGGGCATCCTGCAAGCTGCCGGACTGGATGAATCCCTGCTGGATGGCAAGGTCCTCACCGTGGAGGGCAAAAACAACATGCTGGAACTGGTGGATGAGTTTAGTGAGCAGGCTGAATTTCTCAAGAAACACTTTAACATCTTCTATCACAGCGGCTGTTTAATGGGTCCGGGAACCAGTGAACGGTCAGGCAAATATTTACGGCATACCATGGTGGTGGACTACGTTCACAAGCGCCTGAAGTCATTTGACAAAAAGCAGTGGGAAAAGGAGATGGCGGCGTACCAAGACATGAAGCTGGACCGGTCCTTTGTCCAGGACGATCAGCGGCTGCCCGACCCCGACCCCGACCAGGTGGAAGAGATCCTGAAGAGCCTGGGCAAGAAGGTGGGAGACAACGCTGCCTGTACGGCATGCGGCTTCAGAAACTGCCGCGACTTTGCCAGGTCCATCAGCCAGGGGATATCCAAGCCGGAGATGTGCATGAATTACTCCATCAAAAACAAACAAGACTACATCCGGACACTGAAAAACAACAATGAAAAGCTGAAGAAGCAGCAGGACAACCTCCTGGATAAAGAGCGCTCGCTGGCTGAAGAGAACCAGAAGCTCAAACAACGTTCCGACACCACCTCAGCCCTCCTGAAAAACCTGCCCAGTGCGGCAGTTATCGTGGACGACAAACTCCGGGTCATCGAATCCAATGACAGCTTCATCAAGGTATTGGGCGAAGATGCGGAGATGATCAACGAGGTGATTCCCGGACTGGTGGGGGCCGATCTGAAAACGCTGCTCCCCTACAACCTGTATAACCTCTTCAACTATGTGCTGGAGAACGACGAAAACATCACGGGAAAGGATGTGCAGCACGATGAACGCCTGCTGAACGTGAGCATCTATTCACTCAAACCAAACAAGATCGTGGGCGGGGTGTTTCGCGATATGTATGTGGCAGAGGTGCGCCAGGAGGAGATCATCAACCGGGTCACTGAAGTGATTGACGAAAACCTCAAGATGGTGCAGCAAATCGCCTTCTCCCTTGGCGAAGGGGCCAGCACAACAGAAAAGATGCTCAACTCCATCATTGAAACCTTCAGGAAAACCAAGAAAGATTAAGGGCCATTTTATACCTGGCAAATGAGCGATGCGTTTTATATCGAAGTAGGTTCCGCACAGCGCAATCACATGGGCGAGCGGGTGTGTGGCGACACCTTTTTATCGGAGAAGGTGAAGGAGGAAGGTCGCACCGTCGTGGTATTGTCGGACGGCATGGGGCACGGTGTAAAAGCCAATCTGCTGGCCACACTGACAGCTACCATGGCACTGAATTTTACCAAGGAGCATCGCGATGCCCATAAGATCGCCGAGATCATCATGAGCACGCTGCCGGTATGCAGTGAACGAAAGATCAGCTATGCCACCTTCAGTATCGTGGATATCGATAAGGATGGCCAGTGTACCATCATTAATTACGATAATCCCGATGCCGTTGTGCTCCGTGAGAATGAGCTGTTCGCCTTGCAGTGGCAGACCATCGGACTGGACAGCCGGGAGGGTCCGGACAAGGAGATCAGGGCCTGCACCTTCAAAGCCCTTAAAGAGGACAGGATACTGCTGATGACCGATGGCATCACCCAGTCGGGACTGGGAAGGGACCGTTTCTTGCTTGGCTGGGGTGCCAAAGAGGTGGAGAAGTACATGCACTCACTGGTGAAAGAACAGCCTGACATTTCCGCTGACCGGCTGGCAGGCTTGATCGTCAATAAGGCCCATGCCAACGACAACTACCAGGCCAAGGATGATACCAGCGCTGCCGTGATCTACTTTCGCGATCCCAGGCGCCTGCTGATTTGCTCCGGTCCGCCCTACGAGAAAGAGAAGGACAAAGAGCTTGCCCGCCTGGTGAAAGACTTCGAGGGCAAGAAGATATTGTGCGGGGGAACCACGGCCGATATCGTATCGCGCGAGCTGAACATTCCCATAAAGGACAGCTTGGAGTTTGACGATCCCGATTTGCCACCCATTGCATTCATGGAAGGCATGGACCTGGTCACTGAAGGGATCCTGACCCTTAGCAAGACCGCTGAGATCCTCGATGGTTTCAGTCCGAGAACCGACCTGGGCAAAGGGCCTGCTGACCGCATCGTTAAAATGATCCTGAACAGCGACGAGATACACCTGCTCACCGGCACGGCCATCAATGTGGCCCACCAGGATCCCAACCTGCCGGTAGAGCTGGAGATACGCCGGTCGGTCATGAAGAAGATCGCCCGCCTGCTGGAGGAAAAATTTTTGAAAAATGTTAGTCTACGATACATCTGACGGCGTGCCGGAAGACGACAGGTACATGCAGCGCTGTATCGACCTGGCAAGGTCGGGCCTGGGATTTACGGCACCCAACCCCATGGTGGGTGCCGTCGTCGTGCACCAGGGCAGGATCCTGGGAGAAGGATACCACCGGCGACATGGTGACCTCCATGCAGAGGTCAGGGCCATCGAAGCGGTGAAGAATAAAGCGCTGCTCAAAAGGTCGACTCTCTACGTTAGCCTTGAGCCCTGCTGTCACCACGGCAAAACACCACCCTGCACCGATCTGATCATCAGGGAGCAAATTCCAAGGGTTGTCATAGGTGCCGTGGATCCCTTCGACCAGGTGGCTGGAAAAGGGATAGCCAGGTTAAGGAGTTTTGGCTGTGAGGTAAGGGTGGGTGTACTGAAAGATGCCTGCCGGCAGCTCAACAAGCGATTCTTTACATTCCACGAAAAAAAGAGGCCCTACGTGATCCTGAAATGGGCCCAGACGGCCGATGGCTTCATTGATGTGGACAGGGGAAGCGGCGCCGCGAGACGTCCCACCTGGATCACCAGTGAAAAACTTCGCATGCTGGTCCATAAGTGGCGCAGCGAAGAATCGGCCATCATGGTCGGCACTAACACCGCAATGAAAGATGATCCCCGGCTGAATGTCCGCGACTGGACCGGACCCTCCCCATTGCGCGTGGTGCTGGACAGGGAGCTCAGGCTGCCCGGCGGACTCAAACTGATGGATAATAACGAGGCAACCATCATCATCAACGAGACAAGAGAGCAAAGGCTGAAAAAGACACGTTACGTGGCCCTGCCATTTGACGAGCAGCTCCTGGAGCAGGTGATGCGCCTGCTCTATGAAGAGGGACGGCAATCACTGATCGTGGAAGGGGGCAGGCAACTGCTGCAAAGCTTCATCGACCAGGATCGATGGGATGAGGCGAGAATATTCACAGGCACCCAGTTTTTCGGACGGGGAATCAGGGCGCCACAGATCAGTCCGAACAAACCGATGTCGCAGATCATCATCGGTAAGGAAAGCTTTTTTTGTTGTAAAAACCACTAAGCAGGCTTGCTGCCAGATCAGGACAGGCAGCCTTGGGTTATGAGGGAAACAGATACCTACAAAACCATCGGGAACAAATCCAGCGGACTCTATAAGGACAAAGGGAGCAAGTTCATTGCCCTGGCCTTCCCCGTTCACAGCGAGGAAGAGGTCAAGGAGCGGCTGGAAGAGGTAAAAAAGCAGTACTACGACGCACGGCACCATTGTTATGCCTACGTCATCGGCTACGAAGGAGACCGATTCAGGTACAATGACGACGGCGAACCATCGGGAACGGCCGGCAAACCCATCCATGGCCAAATCCTTTCCCATGAATTGTGCAACATCCTCGTTGTGGTGGTCAGGTATTTCGGGGGTACAAAACTGGGTGTCAGGGGACTCATCAATGCTTATAAAGGGGCAGCCAAAGAAGCGATCCTGCAAAACACCATCCTCACAAAAACCATCCGCTCCCATTACCAGGTGGCGTTCCAGTATCCGGCCATGAATGACGTGATGCGGGTCATGAAGGAGCAGGAGCTGGTCCAGCATGTGCAGGATTTTGATCTCCATTGCCGTATCGAGTTTTCAGTGAGAAAAACCAGGGCCAGAAAGGCCGTTTCGCAGCTGGAGGAGATGCCGCATGTGAAGCTAACCTATTTGTACACAAAGTAAGGGCGGTCAGGGTCTTAAGCGGCCATAGCATCAAGCCACGCCCTAAAGTGATCCGTGGCTGTCCGCCTCTCTGTGGCAAAATAGCTTCAAACGGCACGGTTTTTTTCATAACCCGCTGACAGCAAAAGGGCTAAAAATTTCTTTAAAAAAAGGACCCATTGGGGCTTGTTTTTCTCGCTAATTTGGCTTAACATTGCTGTTCATTTTTCTCCGACTTAATTCTGAATTGATGATGTTTAGGTACCGAAATCCCTTCATCGGTAGCGTGTTTTTTTTGCTCTCTGTTTTGTGGGCTTGTTCAGGACCTCATGCCCCTGTAGCAGTTGAGGGCAAATTGATGGCCATCGACAGCCTGAACATGGATCAAATAGACGTGCGCGTTGATTCGGTCATTGCCATCTATCGCCATGAGCTGGAGGCTGAGATGAACCAGGTCCTTGCCTACTCGGCCCATGTGATGGAACGGGGCACCCCGGAAGGATTGCTGAACAATTTCGTGGCCGACCTGGTCATGGATCTTGGCCAGGAGTTGTACCATCCCGATGATGGGAAAGGCATTGACTTTACCTTATTGAATTATGGTGGACTGAGAACGAGTATTCCGGAGGGGGCTGTGAGCCGTGCACGCATTTTTGAGCTGATGCCCTTTGAAAACGAAATGGTGGTCCTGACCATCAGTCCCGGGCGCACCAGTGAGCTTTTTGATTACCTCGCCGGCTCCGCCGTTGGCATGCCCGTTTCCGGAATCCACCTGGAGATCACCAATGGTGAGGTAAGCTCTGTACTCATTGGTGGCGAGCCCCTTGATGAAAACCGCCCCTATAAGGTGCTGACCTCCGATTACCTGGCCGGCGGAGGCGATAACATGGTGTTCTTCCTGGATCCTCTCCATGAGGAGTATCTGGGGATGCGCATACGTGATGCAATCATTGAAACACTGATCCGTCACCACGAAAAAGGTGAAATGATTTCGAGCAGTCTGGACGGACGAATAACCAGGCAATAACATGCAACAATCCAGCAGAAGGCAGTTTTTACGTCAACTCGGAGTGGCCGGTGTGGCTGCGATGGCAGGCATTCCCGCCCTTGCCCTGCGACCTGGTGCGGTGGACAGCCTGACCATCATGCACACCAACGACACGCACAGCCGCCTGGACCCCTACCCGATCAATGATCCCAATTACCCGGGAATGGGGGGGTACGCGAGGCGTGCTACCCTGGTCAGGCGTCTCAGGGAACAGGACCCCAACCTCCTCCTGCTTGATGCAGGAGACATTTTTCAGGGCACCCCCTACTTCAATATGTACGGAGGTGAACCTGAATTGAAACTCATGAGCAAGATGGGCTACGATGCAGCAGCCTTTGGTAACCATGAATTCGACAATGGGATGGACGGCTTTGCCCGGGTCTCTCCGTATGCCAATTTTCCTTTTCTTGCCGCAAACTACGATTTCAGCAGGACCATCCTGGCCGACAAGGTGGGTGACTACAAGGTGATCCGGAAAGGGGGACGTAAAGTGGGCATCTACGGCATCGGCATCAATCCTCAAGGACTGGTTAGCAAGAACCTTTATGAAGGGATGGTCTTTCTTGATCCCATTGCCAAGGCAAGGGAAATGGAAAGCAAACTGATCACGATGGACTGCGACCTGATCATCTGCCTGTCCCATCTGGGCCTGTACTACCAGGATGAACGTCCCAGTGACGTGATGCTGGCCAGGTACACCAGGTATACGGACATCATCGTGGGCGGACATACCCACAACCTGCTTGACCCTCCCAGGCGCGAGGAAAACCTGGGCGGCCGGACGGTCACCATCGGACAGGCGGGATACGGTGGCACCTATGCCGGGATCATGCAGGTCCGTTTCAATGGAGAGAATAATTTCGTCGAACCTTATACAACAAAAGTTTAAGAATTACAAGAGAAAAATGATTTTTTTTTTCACTTTTTTCACTTAATATTTGTTGATAACTTTT